>JAFYFY010000253.1 GCA_017543485.1 Lachnospiraceae bacterium
CCCGTAGAGATAGCGGCGGATGCACTCCTGCCAGTCGTCATGGCAGTCCATAAGATCGATATAGGAATTGTGCAGATGGTCTGTGACGCAGAGACCCTGGTACCCGAGGCTGTGATAGGTCCTCACCTGATCTGCAGCTCGAACGTGACCGCAACGGCTGGTCTCCATGGTGTGCAGATGCATCTCGTATTTATACATGGCAGTCTCCTTACTTGCCCAAAGCGCGGCAGGATTTGCGCACGATGAGGGAGGGAGGCAGAATCAGCTTGGCGTGCTCCGACCTGGGGTTCTTGATCCGATCGAGGAGCATGTCCACCGAGGCGATGGCCATCTGCTGGAAGGGCTGGTTCACGGTGGTGAGGTCGATCTGGGGCAGGGCGGAGAAGGAGATGTTGTCGAAGCCCATGAGGGAGACGTCCTTGGGGATGCGGACGCCCGCTTCGAAGGCAGCCTGCATGACGCCGATGGCCAGCATGTCCGCGGCGCAGAGGATGGCAGTTTCCTGATGGGGCCGGGAGAAATACTCACCGCCCATGGCGTAGCCCACCTCCCGGGAGCTGCGGGTGTAGCTGCTGCGCAGCACGTGAGGCTCGATACTCAGCTTCTCGCAGGTTGAAAGATACCCGTCCAGCCGGAGCTGATGGGTCTTGCTGTCGGACCGGGCGCCAAAGTACAGGATGCTCCTATGGCCCAGGGAGTAGAGGTATTCCGTAGCGATCTGCATGCCCCGATGATTATCCACCGAAACATAGTTCTCAGGATAATCCTTCATGTTCTCGCTGATGAACACCGTAGGTACCTGGCTGGTCAGGGCGTTCAAGGGCTCGTAGGATTCGTGCCCCACGGGGATCATGATGATCCCATCCACCTGGCGGCCAACCAGAAGGGAGAAGACCTCCTTCTCCAGGTCGTAATCGTAAGAGGAGTTGCAGACCATCAAATTATAGCCCCTGGTACGAGCATATATCTCCAGGTGGGCCGTGAGCTCGCTCATAAAGGGGTTGTTGAGACTTGGGACGATGAGTCCCATGATTTCGGTATGCCTTTTGACCATGGAACGAGCCACAGAGTTGGGGGTATACCCCATCTCCTTGCACAGCTTCAGGATGCGTCGGCGGGTCTCTTCGCTGATCTCGGGACTGCCAGAGATGGCGCGGGAGACGGTGGCATAGGATACGCCGGCTACCTTGGCCACATCCTTTAGAGTGACGGTAGGCATAAACAGGACCTCCGAACGAAAAAATAAAAGAAAAGCGTTATTGTAAACGTTTCCGTTATTGTACGATACCCGGAGAGGAATGTCAACGGATAATACAAAAATATACTCACAATGTGTGAACCAGGCAGAAAAGACGGCGGAAAAAACATGGGAAGACAGGAGAAAAAAGTTCTTCTTCCCCATCTGTTTTCATATTGACAAATCAAAACCCCTGTATTACAATACAGATAGCGTAAACGTTTGCGTTTTGAGGGAGAAGCATGCAAAACCGGAGGATCACAACACTTTTGTTCGATCTGGGCGGGACGCTCCACACGGTGAAGCGGACTGAGGCATCTCGCTATCATTTCTGTGAGCATCTCCTTTCGGTCCTGTCGGAGCATGGCGTCTCCCTGGATGTCACGCCGAATGCTCTTGACGCCATGCTGGCGGTAAACGGCGAAGAATACAAACATTTTGGAGAAAAAAATCTCATCGAACTGCCCCAAAGCGTGATCTGGAGCCAGTACTATTTGAAAGAATTGCACATCCCGGAAGAGCGTCTCGCTCCCTTCGCGGAAGAGCTGAGTTTCCTGTACGATCACGAACGGGTCATTAATTCCCCCAGACCATATCTAAGGGAGACCATGATGGCGCTTCACGCTCAGGGCATTCGCTTGGGCATCGTATCCAACATCATTTCCACGACGCTGGTGCCCTTTGTTCTGCGGCAGTATGGTATCCTGGAACTGATGGAATGCATCGTCATGTCCAGCAGCGTGGGCATCCGCAAGCCCGATCCGCGGATTTTCGAGATCGCCTTGAAGGAACTGGATGTCACTGCGGCCGAGACCGGGTACGTGGGGGACACCATCTCCCGGGACGTGCTGGGTTCCCGGAACGCGGGGCTCGGCCTGTGCGTGCGCATCGACAACCCCGCCATCGCTCATCGAGACGCGGCTTTTCAGGGACTGGATGCGCCTCGGGCAGACTATGTTATCCGGGAGCTGAATGAATTGGTCCCCCTTCTTTCTCAGATAAACGGGTAAGGACCCTGCACAATATAACATGCATGAGGAGGCTGAGCAAATGACGGACACGATCTTCTTCGATGTGGGCAACACCCTGCGCATCGTCATTCCGGACAAAGCGTTTTCCGACGCGGCGGAAAAGGAGCTGATGGAGCTGGTCGGCGCCACGGAACCCCACGACGTTTTCTTTGAAAAACTGGAGAAGCGCTGGAAAAAATACCGGAGCGAGGTGAAAAAGACCCTCATCGACGCGGGGGAGATGGAGCTGTGGAGCCAGCATCTGCTGCCCGATTACGATCCGGAGCGGGTCTGCGCCCACGCGGGGCGGCTCACCCGGCTTTGGCGGGATCATGACGGCCGCCGGGTGCCCCGGGACGATGTGAAGTCCACCATCATCGAGCTGGACCGGAGAGGCTATACCTTGGGCATCATCGCCAACACAATCACGGAGACGGAGATCCCCGACTGGATGATAGCGGACGGCGTGGCACACTACTTCAAGGCCGTCATCCTCTCCTCCAAGGTCCGCATCCGCAAGCCCGACCCGGCCATTTACTTCCTGGCCTGCCGGGCCATCGGCAAGGAGCCTGGCCAGTGCGCCTATGTGGGGGACAACCCCATCCGGGACGTGGAAGGCACCCGCAAGGC
>JAFYFY010000254.1 GCA_017543485.1 Lachnospiraceae bacterium
ATCAGCGATTACGAAAAGGCAATCGGCAAAAGGCTTTCGGCACCAAAGAAGAAAGGCGCCAGAGCCGAATGTGCCTGTTATCTGTCATGTGATATAGGAGCTTACAATACCTGCCTTCATCTTTGCAAATATTGTTATGCGAATGCGGAACCTGCAGTCATATATGCGCAGAACAGATTGCATGATCCGACCTCACCGTTCCTGATCGGGAATTCCATGGACGGTGATCAGATACATGAAGTACCGCAGGAATCCTGGATAGATATGCAGGAGAGTCTGTTCTTGTGATCCGCGGCCTGACAAAACGGAACAGAAACTGACAGGATAACGATCCCTGCTCCGTGTAGAATGAGATCATCAAAGGGAAGGAGCGTGAGAAATGGAGTGGCTTACCGACATTCGGAAAGCGATCGATTACATGGAAGAGCATCTGGAAGATAACATCAGTGCGCAGGATGTTGCCGAACAGGTCTTCATGTCATCCTTCTTTTTTCAGAAGGGCTTTTCGCTGATGACCGGGTACGGGCTTGGTGAATATATCAGAAACCGCAGACTGTACCGGGCAGCGTTGGACCTTCAGAAAACGGATGAAAAGGTCATTGATATCGCATTCCGTTACTGCTATGAAACCCCGGAGAGTTTTACAAAAGCTTTTTCGCGTTTTCATGGTGTGAGTCCTTCACAGGTGCGGGAAGGCGCACCGGTAAAACCATTTCTTCCCTTGAAGATTGATATTTCTGTTCACGGAGGTAATGAGATGGATTACAGGACGAAAAAGATGGCCGGATTTCAGGTGATCGGGTTTGCAAGAGTATTTGACGGCGAAACTTCTTATGTGGAGATCCCCCGGTTTTGGGATGAGATCAGAGAAAAGTATGCGGACAATGTCTGGAAGGGAAATGCGCCGACAAATGCATACGAAACCGCGATCGCGGAGAACAACATCGGTGAATACGGTGTTTGCATCGATGATGTTGGTGACGGGAAGTTTCGCTATCTCGTTGCAGGGATCTACAAGGGCGGCGAAGTCCCCGAAGGCATGACCGTTTATGAGTTTCAGGATTATGAATGGGCGATCTTCGACTGTTACGGTCCATGCCCCAAAGCACTCCAGGATGTCAACACGAAAATCTTCAGAGAATGGCTGCCGGGAAATCCTGATTTTGAGTTCCCGGGACGTGTGAACATCGAGTGGTACTGCGACGGAGACGCCGGTGCTTCGGATTATCACGCTGCGATCTGGATTCCGGTAAAGAAGAAGGAATGAAGCGGAGGAAAGGAAAAATCAAACATCGGATTTAAATTGATTTACTACCTAAATGATTATAGTATTTAGGTAGTAAATTTTTTTGGATTCGGGAGATCCGGCTGCCCCGGAGCGGAGCAGATGAGGTGCGGGAAGACTGGATGAAGGTTTTTTTGAGAAGGGATGATGCGGGACATGACCGGGGGGATGCGCAGATGAGAAAGGAATTTCTGGCAGTATTCAGCGGGTTTCCGGAGCATCGGTTTTCGGAAGACACCGCAAAACGGCTTCGGGAAGAGCTGACGGTGCGAAGGAGCATCGTTTTTATCACGGCCTGTCCCTACGAGTATGCGCAAAGTGACAAAGATGCAGACGGGATGCATGAAATGTTCGCGCAGCAGGGGATCCCCTTTGAGAGGCACTGCGTGATCGACCGGCGCACAGACCCTTCCGAGGCAAAGGCGCTGGTGGAACATGCGGACTGTATCTTTCTGATGGGGGGCGGAGCCTGTGAAGAGCAGCTGGACCTGATCCGGGAAAAGGACTGCTTCGAGGCGCTGCTGGACTGTCACGCCGCCATCCTTGGGGTCAGCGCGGGCTCCATGAACATGGCGCGCATCGTGGTAGATTTCCATGATTCCATGGAGCCCTTCCCGGGGCTTGGCTTTACGAATCTCACCGTGAGCTGCCATCACGATCCGGCGGATGCGTGGCGGTACGAACAGACGTTAAAAATGTCCGAGACCCGGGTGGTCTACGCCATGGAGGACCTGAGTGCGTTCTTTCTGAAAGGCGGAAAGATCAGCGTCGCCGGAAAGGTCTTCCGCGGGGAAAACAGAGTGCTGCGTCCCATCACAGAAGCAGATCTTCGCGAGCTGGAACAGGATGAGTTTCGAAGAGTCTTTGATACGATCCCGGATCAGTTTGACAGATTCCGTCCAAGATACAGCGGCGAGCTGTTTGCCTTCTTAAACCGCCGGGCCGGGATCGGACCCGGAAAGAGCGTGCTGGAGATCGGACCCGGAACCGGACAGGCGACGGAGCCGGTCCTTGGGACCGGGTGCGAGTATCATGCCATCGAGCTTGGGGAGCACCTGTACCGGAAAATGATCGGGAAATTCGGAAAACTTCCCAATTTCGAGATCGTAAATGATGATTTCATCACCCACGATTTCGGGGATGAGAGATTCGATATGATCTATTCTGCGGCCACCATCCAGTGGATCCCGCAGGACATCGCATATGCCAGATGCTTTGAACTTTTAAAGCCGGGTGGAACGCTGGCCATGATGCTGACCAGATCGGAATACCGGTCGGAGAATGAACCGCTGTATCAGGAGATCCAGGCGCTTTACGACCGGTATTACAGACCGGAGATCCCGTACACCCATGGCAATTTCGATTATACGGCCGCTCCGGGATATGGGTTTTCGGAAGTGGAGCGGTTTGAATTCAAAGGACAGCGAATCCTCACAGCGGATGAATATGTCAGGTTTTCCGGAACGCACTGTGATCACATCGTGATCCCGGAACCGACCCGGACCGAGTTCTTTGACGGGCTTCGGAATGCGGTCCTTAAGGCCGGCGATCGCATCGTGTTCAACGATACCTATGTATTGTATCTCACAAAGAAACCTTCCTGAGACAGGCAGGGAAAAGGGGGGAGTCATAGAGTGACCGGTCATATCATAAAAAGAGAAGACGCATTACAATACGGGCTTTCCTTTCCGGATACGTACCAGGATGCTCCGTTTCATGATCCCAACTGGCAGCTGGTCCGGTACCTGGGAAACGGGAAGGCATTTCTCTGGACATACGAAAGAGACGGCTTTGTGAATCTGAACGTGAAGGCGGACCCGGAGAAGGCATCCTTCTGGAGGAGCATTCACAGATCCGTGATCCCGGGATATCATCAGAACAAGGATCACTGGAACACCGTCATTCTGGACGGCAGTATTCCGGATGAGGATATCCGGCTGATGATCGCAGAGAGTTACGATCTGATCAGCGACAGTCCTTCCAGAAGGATCTATGAAGCGGTAAAGAAGATCCCCTACGGGCATGTGGCTACCTATGCGCAGGTGGCGGAGCTGGCCGGAGACCGGAAGATGGCCCGGGCAGTGGGAAATGCGCTTCATAAAAATCCGGATCCGGACGGGATCCCCTGCTACCGCGTGGTGAACGCAAAAGGAGAACTGGCGGGGGAGTTTGCCTTCGGCGGAGCGGGCGTGCAGGCCGGGCTGCTGGAAGCGGAAGGGATCGAGGTGACAGACGGCCGGGTGGATCTGAGCCGATATCAGTGGATGCCACGGAAAAACAACACTGGTCAAACTCCTCATGCGGCTTTATGATACGAAGGGGGGCTTAGATCACTGTCTGAGGGCGCGAAAGGCCATGGAACGGAGGAATGCATGAAAAAGATCGCTTTGATCACGGACGGATGGCGAAGATACGTGACATACGCCTGGGTGGCGGGGATCCTGCAGGGGGCGCGGGAGCACGGCGTCGATATCTGCCTGTATACCTTCAACACCAACGGAAACTTAAGCCATGATGAAAAGTTCAACGAAGGCGAGTATGCGCTCTATGAGCAGATCGATTACGACGACTTCGACGGCTTTATCTTTGACTGCAACAACACGGAAAATCCCGATGTCATCGCAGCCACGGTGGAGAGACTCCAGAAGGTGCATGTGCCGGTGGTGAGCATCGCGTACTATGTGGAGGGCTTTCACTACGTCGGAAATGACAACAAAAACCTGATCCGCGCCATGGTAAAGCATATGTATGAGGTCCACGGATGCCGGAGGATGGTATTTTGCGGGGGCCCGCAGTATCACTACGAAAACTATCAGCGTTTCGAGGCCTTCTGTGAGACCCTGGAAGAGCTGGGACTCCCGGTCTCGGAAGAGAGCTACATGTTCGGTGACTTTGACTTTGACACCGGGGTCCGGTATTTCTCGGAATGGGTGGATGCGGGAAAAGCATTCCCCGATGTCTTTGTCTGTTCGAATGACAATATCGCGGCGGGCATCTGCAAAGAGGCGATGCGGCGGGGGTATGAGATCCCGAAGGACTTTCGGGTCACGGGCTTTGACAATCTGGACAAGGCTGCCTACTACAAGCCCCAGATCGCCAGCGTCAACCACAACCGGGGTACCTTAAGCAACCGCGCCTTTGACGTGCTCTGTGCCCTGATGGACCACGAGGAAGTGGACATCTACACCTATATGCACAGCGACATCATTCCCGCGGAGACCTGCGGCTGCCCCAATACCGGGCTTGTGGATTACCGGGACTACGCCAAGTGGCAGATCGATTACAGAGTCTACCTGGACCGTCACGAGGAGCATACCCTGGAGCTGGACAAGCGCTTTACCCAGTGCCGGAGTATCACCGGACTGTTTGAATGCTTTGCGGATTATATCCGGAATCTGAACTGTGCCGGGATCTTCATCTGCGTGGATCAGGCGCTTCTGGATGCCATGCCCGAAAGCCGATTCTCCCAGGACCGTCTGGATATGGACTCCCTGGTGGTGGTAGCGGGGGAGGACCGGGGAAAGCGTCTGTATTCCGTCCGGAACTATCAGGATGTCAAAGCATATCTTGCCTCCGCGCAGCAGACCCGGGATTATATGTTCTTCCCCATCCATTTCCGAAACCGGAGAGTGGGAATGACCATCCTGCTAGAGCCTGATTTTCTGTATGATCAGTATCTGTTCTTTGATGTGCATCACACCTTTTTAAACAGGCTGGAAGACCTCTTTATCCGGACACAGCTGGAGCATGCGGCTGACAGGATGCGGGGGCTTTATAACCGGGACATGCTCACCGGCCTTTATAACCGGATCAGCTACAATGAGATGATCCGCCCGAAGTTTGAGGTCTATGACAGGGAAGGGGTCGTCTGTGCCGTGTGCTTCTTTGATGTGGATCACTTTAAATCCATCAATGATACCTACGGACACGATTATGGGGATCAGGTGCTCCTGACCATCTCCTCTGCCATCCGGACCTTTAAGCCCGGCGATTCCCATGCCTACCGGTTCGGCGGGGATGAATTTGTCATCTTTATCCCGTATGCCTCCGAGGAAAAGGTGGATCGCTTTACCCGCCGCGTCCACGACGCCCTGAGCCAGCGAAACATCGAGGTGAGCAGCGGCGTGATCTATACGCAGCCCGGATCCTCCCGCACGCCGGAGGAATACCTGGTGATGGCGGACAGGCATATGTATGAGGTAAAGCGGGCCCGTCACAGCGAACCCGGTGCAAAGCCCATCATCGGGGAGCCCTTTGAAAAACCGCGGTTCTTAAAGGGGGTGGATGTTTCCAGCATCCCCGAAAAGGAAGAAAAAGGTCTGATCTTCCGGGACATGGACGGAGCCGCCGCAGACCCCCTGGAGCTTCTGACAAAGTACGGTGTGAATGCGGTGCGTCTTCGCATCTGGAACGAGCCCTCCAGGGAGCCGGAATCGGGAGGATACTGCGACCTGGAGCGGACCATCGCCATGGCCCGCAGGATCAAGTCCAGGGATCTGCATTTTATGCTGGATTTCCATTATTCCGACTACTGGGCGGATCCGGGAAAGCAGAAAAAACCCGTAGCCTGGGAAGGGCTGGACTTTGACGGGCTGGTACAGGCGGTGTATGACTATACCCACCATGTGCTGGTCAGGCTGTCCGAAAATGACGCCCTTCCGGATATGGTGCAGATCGGGAATGAAGTCCGAAGCGGCATCCTCTTTCCCGACGGAGCCGTTCCCGATTATCCCGCCCTGGCCGCGCTCCTGAATGCGGGGATCCGGGCGGTGCGGGATATTTCGGAGAGCATCGAGGTCATGATCCACCTGGATCAGGGCGGACGGTTCTTCTGCCTGCGGGACTGGTTTGATGCCATGTTTGCCGCAGGGATGGACAGGATCGATGCCATCGGGATCTCCTTCTATTCCTTCTGGCACGGCACCTTCAAGGACCTGAAGGAATCCATGGCGCAGCTCATAGGCCGCTACAAGCTTCCCGTATATGTGGTGGAAACCGCGCATCCCTGGAGGCACTGCCCCCTGGAGCATGTAAACCGCGACATGATGAAGATGGCCGGATTCCCTGCTGGGGTGGAGGAGCAGCAAAAGGCCCTCTCTCTCATGATGCAGATCGCCGCAGAGGTCTCCGGAGAGAAGCCAAGCGGTGTTTACTACTGGGAACCGCTCTGTTTTCCGGATCAGGACCTGGGCAGCTGGGATGAGAACATGGGCATGATGGACACAGAGGGACGGCTCCATCCGAGCTTTGCCGCCTTCCGGGATTTTGACCCGCTGCATCCCGCCATTTCGGACATCGATGCATATATCGACTCCCTTTACAGCAGGAAGGAAGAGGAGCTCCCGCCCGCAGGGACCAACCTGATCCCGGAAGGAGCGCTCTCGGAGCAGGGCTCCGGATGGTGGATCTGCAAAAACCCGGACACCGTGGAGGTAAAGGGAGAGAAGGGAGAACTGGAATTTTCCAGTCTTTCCAATTTCGTCTTTGAGGTCAGCAGGGATATCCGCATCGAAAAAGCGGGGAAATACAGACTGTCCGTGGAATACCGGGGGACCAATACCACCGGCGTCAAAGTGACTTTGTATCTGCGGCGGATCACCTGCAATGAAGAGATCTGCTTTGAGAGAGCCATTTATCCTTCGGATATCGATTTTGTCCTGACCTCGCTGGATATGGAGGTACCGGGAGCCGAAACCGCAAGGATCGGCCTTCGGGTGGAGGCTCCCCCCGTCTATGGCAGGATCCGGGATTTTCGGCTGGTAGAAATCTGAGAAAACAGGGAGGCCCGAATGCATTATCAATTTCCCTTTGGTGAAGAGCTGCATGTACTGTCCCAGCAGGACCGGACGCCGAAAAAGGTCTTTGTCCTGGGGGTGTATGCCAGCGCCGTTCATGCCAGATGGCTGAAAAACGGAAGAACGGTGTGTCAGGCGTTAGCCGTGGCCAGCGAGCCCAGGATCTTCTGGGACGGGGATCCCCGGGAGGCAGAGGAGATTATCCGCCGCATCCGCATCCCGCAGGAGCTGGGAACCCTGGTGCCTGCGGACCGAAACTTCAACGGTCCCTCCGCAAAGGTTCTGGACGATCACATCCTGGCACCCCTTGGATGCACCCGGGAGGAGGCCTGGCTCTGCGACTGCCTGCCGGAGGCGAGGCTGAATCCGGGACAGGTCCGGGCGATCCGGGACCGTTACGATCCTCTCATCAGGGAATACGGTCTGAATGAGGTGACTGTCCCGCCCCGGCCCTCGGCCTTTTGTGACGGGAAGCGGGCGGAGG
>JAFYFY010000255.1 GCA_017543485.1 Lachnospiraceae bacterium
CCGATACCATGATCTACCTGATCCTGGCCACCTCCCTCTTTAACTTCCTGGAGATGTTCGTGGTCTGGGACATGAGCCGTGCCATCGGGTCCGGGAAGATCATCCTGGACCTGTTAAAGCCCATGGACTTCCGCCGCTACACCTTCTGGAGCTACTCCGGCAGCCATGTGGTGCTCTTTGTCATGACCTTCCTCCCCACCTTCGCCGTGGTGATGATCGTGACCAAGGGGGCGATCCACAGGGGCCTGACCCTGCTCTGGTTTGTCATCGGCACCGTCTTTGCCCTCATTGTAAACTTTAATATCGAGATGCTGGTGGCCACGGTGTGCCTTTACACCGAGTCCACCTGGGGCATCAACATCGTAAAAGAGACCATCGTGCTGCTCCTCTCCGGGGCCTCCATCCCCCTGGCCTTTTTCCCGGAAGGGGCCAGACGGGTCGTGGAATACCTGCCCTTTCGCGCGGTGTACGATATCCCCCTCACCATCCTGCTTCGGAAAAACGGATCGGACACCCTGCCCGGACTGTGCCGGCTCTACGGGCTGCAGATCGCGTGGATCCTGGTGCTGACGCTGGCGGGGACCCTGTTCTGGAACCATTCCGTGAAGAAGATCACGGTAAACGGAGGCTGAGATCATGAAAGAAAAAAAGAGAGATTTTTGCTTCTATGCCAGGCTCTACCGAAAGATCCTGGTGCAGGACCTAAAGAGCAAGATGAGCTACCGGGCGGACTTTGTGATCTCCATGATCGGCATGATCATGACGAATCTGGCGGGCTTTGTCACCTTTATGATCCTCTTCGGGAACTTTCCTTCCATCGGAGGATGGGACTACTACCATATGCTCTTTCTGTACGGGTTCTCCCTGGTGGCCCTGACGCCGGTGCAGTGCTTTTTCGACAACAACTGGAACCTGCGGTTTGCGGTGCAGAGCGGGGACTTTATCAAGTACTGCTTCCGGCCGGTGAACGTATTCTTTTACTTCATGTCCGAAGTCTTCGATGTGAAGGGGCTGGGGCAGCTGGCCTTCGGCATCGGTACATTGGCGTACGCCTGGAGCCACATCGGGATCCCGGTGACGGTGCCGGCCATCTGCAAGCTCATCCTCTTTCTCCTCACCGCGTCCCTGTTTATGATCGCGCTGATGAACGCGGCGGCGGCCACCTGCTTTTGGATCCAGGGCTCCGGCTATGTGATGGTGATCATGTTCCGGTTCAAGGATTTCGCGAAGTACCCTTCCCATATCTTCACCGGGGTGTTCCGGATCCTCTTTACCTTCCTCATCCCCATCGCCTTTGTGGCCTACTATCCGAGCCTGGTGATCTTAGAGCCCGGGAATGTGCCGCTTCTGTCCTGGCTCTCCCCGGTGTTCGGCGTATTCTTCTTCTGGCTCAGCTACCGGTTCTGGATGCTGGGGGTACGCAAGTATGACTTCACAGGCTCATGATCTTTATGAGCCTGTGAAGTTTTCACCGGATCAAGAGCTTACTCTGCCCAATTCTCAACCTTCAGACCCTTTACTCTCATAAACTCTTTTTCATTGTTTGTGACAATGGTCAATCCGAGGGATTTTGCATGTCCCGCGATCATCATATCCAGTGGTCCGATGGGCGTTCCTCTCCTCTCCAGATTCGCCCGGATACTTCCGTATTCATCTGCAGCCCGGGTGTCAAAATCCCGGATCTCGATACCCGACAGCAGAAGCGATAAAGCCAGCCTGTTCCGCTCTACTGCCGCACTTTTTTCCACTCCGTATATCAGCTCCGCATAGGTAACCGATGAGATGCAAATGTCGGTCGGATCCATTTCCAGCAAATGTCGAAACACCTTTTGAGGCTTCTGCTTAATGACATAGATACAGATATTGGTGTCCAGCATATATTTCATAATTCTTCACGCTCCTGGAGCTTTTGTTCTGCTCTTCCCTGCTCCATATAGTCTTCGGAAAACAGATCGATCGCCTGCATAAACGCATCCCATTTCCCTGTCTTTGGCATCAATAAAACCACCTCCCCGATCCGGTTGATCAGCACTTCATCCGTGCTGAACCGATACTCTTTCGGCAATCTGACAGCCTGACTTCTTCCGTTCTCAAAGATCTTCGCAGTCATCATCCGGTTCTCCCTCCTTTCTGATCAAAGTATATATCGTGATATATACCTCGTCAAGGAGGTTGCCCGCTGTACAAATATATCTTTTGTATCTTTTTCATATTATTTCGATACTACCCTTCCGTCAATACCTATTGTATATTATATATACCGAATCTTGTGGAGGAAACGTATGAGCGACATGTATGGTGAACAGATCAGATCCTACCGGGTCCGCCTGGGCCTGACGCAGAAGCAGGTGGCGGATGAGATGGAGGTCACTCCCGGCTATATCAGCAATGTGGAAAACGGGCGTACCGGCATGAGCCTGCGCATGCTGATCTACTATGCCAGGCTGATGGGCATGACGCTGGATGAACTCGTGGGCGATCTGGAGCCTTCCTATCAAGCGGTGGCGCTGGATCATGCGCTGATGAGCGAGATCGGAAAGCTGAAGGAGTCGGACAGAAAGAAACTGCTGGAAATGCTCAGGATCTGGAATGCATAAGAGGATTCGAATCAGATGAAGCCCATCAATATCTATGCCCTGACCAGACTGAAAAACCCGGAGCTGATGTCCCGGATGGAAAGACAGATGTCCGGCCGGGAGCGCTATCTGAACATCCGGGAATGGGAGATGGAGGGACTGGAGCTTTTGTGCGACAGGCTGCAGCCTGTCTGCCGGGATGCCTTTGCCCTCACCTTCTATTATTCCTTCACGATGCAAAAGCTGGGAAAAGAATTTGACCTCATCCGCATCGGAGAGGGTCAGATCGTCAATATCGAGCTAAAGAGCGGAAATGTCTCCGACGAAGCGATCCGGGCCCAGCTCATCCAGAACCGATATTATCTGAACACCCTGGGAAGACCGGTCCATTTCTACACCTATATCAGCGGACAGGACAGGCTGGTACGGCTCACCGGCAGCGGACGTCTGGTCTGCAGCACCTTTGAAGAGCTGGGCGCCCTCCTGGAGCGTCAGGAATCCATCTATCAAGGCGATATCGAGGATCTGTTCAAGGAAGAGAAGTATCTGATCTCTCCCATCACGGATCCCGCCAGGTTCCTTCGGAAGGAGTATTTCCTGACCTTTCAGCAGCGGGATATCAAAAAACAGATCCTGAAGAATATCGAAGAAGGGCATCTTTTACAGGGATTTACCGGCCTTCCCGGCACCGGAAAGACCATCCTTCTGTACGATATCGCCATGACCCTTTCCGGAAAAAATCCCGTGTGCATCTTCCATTTCGGCTCCCACAGAGAAGAACTCCGGCAGCTGGATGAGCGCCTGAAGCGGATCGATTTTTACGATTGTGACAAAAACACGGTCCCCGAGGTTTCAAAAGACTATTCCGCCATCCTTGTGGATGAGGGACACAGCATGGGAGCGCAGGCATTCGGGCAGATCCGGGCTCTGGGAACGGCGTTCTTTGCCCCCATCATCATTTCCTATGACAACGTGGAATGTGTATCCGAGGCGGAACGGGCGGGGATCGGGGCCCCGGTATTTGAAGCCTGCGAGGATTATCACGGATTTAAGCTGACCAATAAGATCCGTTTGAACAATGAGCTCTCTGCCTTCCTGCGGACGCTTTTCTGCGCTTCCAGGCCCCATCGGAGAGACTACCCGAATGTCTCCGTCTCCTATGGCGAGGATGCGAAAGAGGCGGAAAACCTCATCCGGTACTACGAAAAAGAAGGGTATCTCTTCCTCTCCGGCCCCATACCCAGCACCGAATTTAACAGGGTCGTGATGCTGTTGGATGAGTCCTTTTACTATGACGGGAAAGGGTTCCTGCGAAACCGGGAGTCGGATGCGGGGGGCGAGACCGAGAGGATCATGAATCTCTTCCACGGCCTGAGCCGCGCGAAAGAAAAGATCGCGCTGGTGATCCGGGGGAACCTGCAGCTGACGGAGCAGATCTACTGTATATTGCAGGGAAAAAGCGAAAAACATTCCTGAAAAAGCGCTCTGACCAGTCTGACAGGTCAGAGTGCCTCTTTATCGGGGGTTTGTTGAAAGGCCAGCCCGTCGGAGATCCCTTTGATGTGCTCCGCATCGCCGAAGATCTCCACCCGGGGGTGCACAAAACACCCCTCCCGATACGGGAAGTCCAGGCTGATCACGGAAGTATAGTCATAGGGATAAACGCACAGATAATCCGGTTCTCCGTGTCTGACAAAGAGGATCCTCATGCCTTTTCCTTTTTCTTTTTCCTGCCCCGCAGAAGATCCAGCACCAGATGCCATCCGTAGGCGATGGGCACCGACAGGGCGATGACGGCCAGCACATACAGGATCTGATTCTGAATGTGGAATACCGGCTTCCCCCTGTGGAGCACAAAGGAGTAGGCAAAGAGCTGGACGAAGAAGGGATGCACCACGTAAAGCTCCAGCGTGAAGGTCCCCAGGAACCGGATCACCGGATTCCCCACCCGGATCTTCATGCCCATGAGGATCACAAAGAGGGTAAAGAATGTGGCCCCCACCAGCTGGTTGGTGAGCTGAAACAGCTCCGCTGCGGCATTTGACTGCTTCCAGTGAAGAACCGTGGACAGCGGCCAGTAGCTCTCCGCCAGGGATGTGGTGATCTCCGTGACGATGAAGCTCAGCGCGATCCAGCCGGCATACCCTTTTTTCAGTCTGGCCAGCACCCGGTCTTTGTTCCTGGCCACCATCACCCCCAGTACAAAGATGTGGGGCGTATTGTACCACCAGGTCCCGGGGCTGAAAAAATATGCCAGGACATCATAGAGCAGGACCCCCGCCCAGAGAAGCGGAACCTGCAGTTTTTCCTTTTTCACCAGATGAAAGACCAGGAAAAAGATCAGATACAGCCACAGCATGGCATAGATATACCAGGTGTAATCATAGGTGTTTATGAGGATGGGGGGATCGATCTTGATCTTCCGGATCCGCTCCACCGCAAAGAAAGCAAACCACACCGGAACCGGCGCCAGGGCGATGGGCAGCATCCGTCTCACAAAATACCCCTTAAAAAAGGAATCCCCTTTCCGGGACGCGGTATACATGCCGTAGCCGGAGCAGAAGAGGAACACCGACACATACAGGTACCCGACGTAGACATACCCGTCCAGACCGTGCACCACCTTATCCTGTGGAAGCCAGGGTGCACAGAGCCTCTGGGACATGTGATGGAACATGATGGCGATGGCCGCAAAGCCCAGAAAGGCCTTGGTGTGATCGAAGGAAAAGATCTCCTCATTCCACTCCTTCTTTTTCGAAACCTTTGCCCCCCAGAACAACAGCACGGGAAGCAGGATATAGAACACGGATACAGGTGCGAAATTCATCATTTTCTCCTTTTGTGGGGATTGGGGACACCGTCATTTGCCGTCGCGACGGAGGGAAAAGGCCTCCATGGGATAGTTTTCCAGGTTCTCCAGGATCTTTCGCTTGTCGGCTTTTTCCAGAAGGGCGGTGCGGGCCTTGGTGATCTCCACCTCGGTCTTGTGCTTGGAGGGGCCGCCCACGCAGCCGCCGGTGCATACCATGCCCTCCACGAAGTCCTCCTCCAGGCGGCCGGCATTTAAGAGGGCCAGGGCCTTGCGACACTCCATGCCTCCCGCGCACTTTAAGAGCGTGATATCGTCGGTATTCTCGCCGCGCTCCTGCATGCATTCAAGAACCGCTGCCGCAACGCCGCCGCTTCCTGCAAAGCGCTTGCCCCACACACTCGCCTGCTGGCAGGTGGCTTCGCTCGCCTCAAAGGTGACACTCTTCGAACGCATCAGCGCACGCAGCTCGCCGTAGGTGATGACATAGTCCGCATTGTCCGGGATCTCCGGGTCTGCAGCCTCCGCCTTCTTGGCGATGCAGGGACCGATAAAGACGGTGACGCATCCGGGATGGGTGTGCTTCAAATACCGGGATACCGCGCACATGGGGGACACGGTCTCGGATTTGTTGTTTTCATAGATCTGAGGGAAAAGCTTTCGCTCCATGTTGATAAAGGCGGGACAGCAGGAGGTGGTCATCTTGCGCCCTTCCTTCCGGGCCTGGGTCCACTCCAGGGATTCCTCCGCGGCCACCATATCTCCGCCAAGGCCCACTTCCACCAGATCGGAAAAGCCCAGCTTTCGAAGGCCCTCCCGGATGGAAGCCATGGTGACCTCCTCCCCGAACTGGCCCTCCGTGGCGGGGGCGCACATGGCGATGACCTCTTTGCCCGCTAAAAGCTCCTGGATGATGCCCACCAGATAGGTCTTGGAGCCGATGGCGCCGAAGGGGCAGCTGTGGATGCACTGACCGCACTGGACACATTTGGACTCATCGATCATGCAAAGACCGTATTCGTCATAGGTGATGGCCCCCACGGGACAGGCCTTTTTGCAGGGGCGCTCCAGGTGGACGATGGCGCCGTAAGGACAGTTTTCCGCACATTTTCCGCACTCCTTGCACTTGGCGGGATCGATGTGCATCCGGTTGTCGCCGGGGGAGATGGCCCCGAATTTGCAGGAGTTTAAGCACGCCTTTCCCATACAGAAACGGCAGTTGTCCGTCACGGAATAGGCGGAGATGGGGCAGTCATCGCAGGCAGGCTGGATCACCTGCACGATGTTGTCCGACTCATGCTCCGGGGTGGGACACAGAGCCATGGCCAGACGGATCCGGCCCCGGACGATCTCCCGCTCCTTGTAGACACAGCACCGGTAACTGGCACCGGGTCCCGGGAAAAGCCGAAACGGCAGGGCATCCAGGTTTTCCCGGGTCAGGGCGTTATCCCATGCCAGGCGGCATACCTCCTCCATGATCCGGTGTTTGAGCTGTACGATTCCGACGTCATTGGTTACCATATCTTTTCCTTCTTTCGGCAAAGCAGCCTTCCCGAGGGAAGGCCGTTTTTCTTACAGGCGGCGCAGGAATGCGCAGGCCAGATCCATCCATTTCCCCACATCCTGCTGCAGGCTCTCGTCCAGATCCCCGGCGGGCCATTCCTTCCCGCTGAAGAACTGATCGATGAGCTCCTCCCGGCGCTTCTCCGGGACCCGGATGCCCTTTCCTTCCTTCACGGCCCAGGCGGCGCGCATGGTCTGCTCCATGGAATACTCCCCACCGGTCCAGCCCCGGAAATAGGCGTCGTTGGCGGCGGTGAGGCCGTGGAAGCCCTTGGGGAACACGTAGTGCGCAAAGGGGACATGGTGCCTGCGAAGCGCCATGGCAAAGAGGTAGCTGTTTTCCACCGGCACCACGGAATCCTCCTGGGTCTGCCACAGGAAGCAGGGAGGCGTGTTTTCCGTGACCTGCTTTTCCAGGGAAAAGTAATCCAGCTCTTCCGCCGTCGGGTCCGGTCCCAGGAGCGCCCGCACGGAGTCCGCGTGGGTGTACTCTCCCGTGGTGATCACGGGGTAGGAGAGGATCACGGCGTCGGGGCGGTTGGAAAGGTCCGCATACTTCGGGTTCGGATCCTTCACGTCGTCAAAGTGCACCGCCAGACTTCCGCAGACATGGGCGCCTGCGGAAAAGCCGCAGATAAAGACCTTGTTCTCCGCGCCCAGATTGATCCGCTGCGCGTTTGCCCGCACATACCGCACCGCCCGGGACATATCCTTTAAGGGCTGGTCCTTTAAGGGCACACACATGGTGATATCCGTGGTGTAGCTCAGGACAAAGACATTCATCCCCCGGTCAAAGAAGTCCTGGGCCGGGAGCTCCCCCTCGTGGCCGCAGCACATGCAGTATCCGCCGCCGGGGACCACGATCATGCAGTCTCTGTCCGCATCGTCCGGATGCAGATAGGCAAAGAGGTTCGGCGTAAATCCGTAGGACGCCTCATAGGTATACTCCCCCTCTTCCCAGATGTTTTCCTTTGCCCGGATGACGGTGGGTGCCGGCATTCCGGTCACCTGAAAGTCCTCCTCCGCAAAGGAAGGCTCCCATTTATCGATCTCCCCTTCCGGGCACACCACCTTCAGCACCGCGTAGTAGGCTTCCTTGGCCTCGCATTTTCCGCGAAACAGAAGGGGATAGCTGGTCTCCCGCCGAAAACCCGACAGCCAGCTGTTCTCATCCAGCAGGTTCCAGAAGGTGACACTGGTGACATCGGCCTTTCCGGACTTTTTCGCTTCCACATAGATCCGGAAAAACTGTGCATACCGCTCCGCCAGCGCCTGCATGGACGCATCCGAAGGGTCCGCGTTGTGCATATCCAGCTCCGTGATGTGGATCTGGAGCCCCAGAGCGCCGTACATCTCCAGCGCCGTGCGGTATTCGTCAAGGTCCGGATGGTCCATCAGAAGGTGGGACTGCATCCCCATGCCGTCCACCAGCCCCTCTTCCTTCAGGGGCTTTAAGATCCGATCGAGGATCAGATCCCGCTTCCACTCCTGGGCCGTCTCGTAGTCATTGTAAAAGAGTGCGACCCCCGGGGCAGCGTACCTGCGGGCAAAGACAAAGGCCTGCCGGACAGAATCCGTCCCCACCGTATCCGTCCAGAGGGACTTTCGAAAGTCCCCGGCATCGATGGCTTCGTTTACCACATCCCAGGCATAGATGACACCGGGGTAATTCGTCTGGACAAATTCCAGCACCCCCCGGATATAGCCCTCCAGTCTGGCCAGCATGGTCTCCCGGTCCGCCAGGGGCTTGTTCTCATTGTATCTTTGATGGAAAAACCACTTGGGGGTCTGATTGTGCCACACCAGGGTGTGTCCCCGCATGGCGATGCCGGCCTCCTTTGCAAAGTCCAGGTAGGGAAGCGCATGCTGGAAGGTCAGCGCCGGCGCCCGGTCGTATTTTTCCGGCTCCGCCTTGCAGGCATCCCGGTCCAGATAAAACTGGGGCTTCATGTCATTCTCGCAGGTAAAGCTGTTAAACTGCGCGGTGAGAAGCTCCCTGTGCGCCTTCGTGTGCAGATTCCAGCGGGAGATGGCTGCCCCCACCTTAAAATACGGTGCATACGCGGTCTTCAGATCCATGAACATTCCTTTCCCCCGATGCGGGACAAAAAATCGGCAGCGCCAGCCATTATGTTTCTGACGGCAGCGCCAGCCATTGAGCTTCGCTCAATGCCCTAAAGAATGAGCGAAGCTCATTCTTTCAGGCATTAAGTTGATCCACGATCAACTTAATGCCCAGCCCACTGGGCTTTTGGCTGGGTATCGTCCGGCGTCTCCTCCAGCCCCTTTCTCAGATCCTCCAGCTTCTTCGGATCCCAGGTGCTGTCCGCGAAATACCAGTAGATCCCGTAGCGCTCCCTCGTCTTTAAATAGTGGGGCGTAAAGGTCAGCTCCCGGTCCGTGCCCTTCAGCACAAAGCGCAGGTCCTCTCCCGTGCGCACCAGATGAGCATCGATGTTTTTCAGATACTCCGCCGCGCTGCCTTCGGATACCAGCAGATACTCGCTTCCCGCGATCTTGTTGGAGGGGATGGTCACATCCACACCCGTGGAGGAGTCGATCATATTTTCCGTCCCCAGCTCCGCGGACAGAAGCACCGGTCCGTAGAAGAAGGCGGATACACAGTCGCTGTCGGGAAGTCCCTGGGCCCGCACCTTGCAGGGCAGGGTCACGGTGAAGGAATCCCCCTCCGCAAAGACGCCGCGGATAACGAAATACCCGCCCTCCCGGGTGATCTCCTTGGCCCCGCCGCTGACGCAGACCGCGGAAGGGTCCTCCGCCCAGGCGGGAATGCGGACCTTGATGCAGGCCTGTCTCGGTCCCCGCTCCTCTTCCACCAGATGTACCGTAAACTTCGCCTCCGGCGTCTTCGGGATCTGCGTCTCCTGCACCAGCCGGATCCCCAGCGGTCCGTCCGTCACCTCGGAGGAGAGGAAAAGATTTACCAAAATGGTGCCGTCCTCCCGGAAGTAGACGCTGTCTCCCAGCTTCGTGAAGTTCTCCATGCCGCTTCCGGTGCAGCACCAGAACTTGTCCTCGGGCCTGCCGTAGACTTTGAAGTAGCCGGAGGCCATGGGCTGGAAATACATGGTCATGCCGGTGTCCGGATCCTGAGAGGAAAGGATCGCGTTGATCAGCGTGTTCTCGTAGTATGCGGCATATTTTTCCTCCCCGGTGATCATAAAGAGCTTCCGGGTCATCTTCAGCATGTTGTAGGTATTGCAGGTCTCATTGTTGCAGTTGGTGCGCTCCGCATCCAGCACATAATCCTCGCCGAAATGCTCCCACTCGCTGTTGCCCCCCGTGGCATAGGTGTGGCGCTCCACCACCATATCCCAGAAGGCCTTCACGTAGTCCAGATACTCCGCCGCCTCTTCCCCCAGGGTGGTATAGCGGTTCAGGGCCCCCACGAACTTGGGGATGGTGGTGTTGGCATGCCGGTTTGTCAGCACATTTGCCTCCCCGGTGAGCACCTTTTTGAACAGCTCCTCCTCGTCAAAGGCGTGGGCCACCTCCAGATGCTCCGGCTTTCCCGTAAACCGGTACAGCTCATAGAGGGCATCGTTCATCCCGCCGTACTCGATGGAGAGCACCGTGCGGTGGGTCTCCTCGGACCAGGTCTTCATTCTGGCATATGCCCAGTCTCCGATGCCGCTTCCCAGGTCCAGCGCCGGCTCATAGGCCGTCAGTCGGTACACGTCCATGATCCCTGCCAGGATCTTGTGCATGGTGTACCAGGGCACCCAGGACTCGGTGATGATATTGGTGCGCCCCTGCTCCACCAGATCAAACTGCAGCTCCACATTCGAAGGGTCGGAGATGGTGGCACCGAAGACAAATCCGGGCTTTCCCTGGGAATGGGCCTGGCACTCCAGAAGGCCGTCGATGCATCTGCGGATCTTGGTAAAGAGGACATCGCAGTCTGCGTCCTCACAGTTCGCACTGACCACCGCCTGGGCCGCCGCCGTCAGATAGTGTCCCATGGTATGTCCGCCGATGAGCATATTTTCCCAGCCGCCATAGCGCTTCTTTTGGGGGGGCAACCCCGCCGTCTCGTAAAAGCCGGCCAGCAGCCGCTCCTCATCCAGTGCTTCCAGATAGCGCACATCCTTTTCGAATGCATTTGCGCAGTACGGATCCAGCATCCGCACCTGTCCCAGACCGTAACTCTTTGACATGTCTTCTCTCCCTGTGAAAAATTAATATTTTGTTCGATTGACGAAACCGAACACATGTTCTATGATGAACTCCCCTGACGAAGATCCGACAGGGCAGAGACACAAAGCGCCGAACCCGGAACAGATCGGAGGTGAACCCCATGGCCAGACGCATCGGATACAAAGTATATGTGGATGTCACCGCACGGTTTTGCGATGACGGACGGCTCCTGCCCCTCTCCTTTGTCTGGGAGGACGGGACCCGTTTTTCCATCGACCGCATCCTGGGACACCAGCGCATGGCCTCCCGCAAAGCCGGGGGCTGCGGGGAGATGTACCTGTGCGTGGTGGGAGGGCGGCGCGTCCACCTGTATTATGAAGGGAACTACCTGTGGTTTCTGGAAGCCAGATAGCTTACACTCTCTGATACTTCTTCAGGACCTTTTTGACCTCCGGCATCTCATCCAGGAAGACCTCGACACATTTCGGGTCAAACTGCGTGCCGGCCCCCTCCTCCAGGATCTGCACCGCCTTTTCCAGAGGGAAGGCGGGCTTGTACACCCGGGGGGAGGTCAGGGCGTCGAAGACATCCGCCACCGCCATGATCCGCGCGGAGAGGGGGATGACCTGGCCGTGCAGGCCTTCGGGGTAGCCCTTGCCGTCCCAGCGCTCGTGGTGGAAGGCTGCCATGTTCCGCGCTTCCTTCAGATAGTTTTCACCGCCCACGGTGTTGATGGCCTGATCCATGATCCGCTTGCCGTGGGTGGTATGGGTCTTCATGATCTCAAACTCTTCCTCCGTGAGCTTCCCCGGCTTGTTCAGCACCGCATCCGGGATGTTGATCTTGCCCACGTCATGAAGGGGAGCGGACATCACCACGTTGGCGATGTACTGCGGTGTCAGCTTCTCCGCGTAGTACCCGTGCTTTTTCAGGCCCTCGGCGATGATCTTCACATAGGCCGCCGTTTTTTGAATGTGAGCGCCGGTGTCGGAGTCCCGGTTCTCCACCATGTCCGCCATGGTGACGATGAGGCCGTTCTGCATACGGGCCGTGGCTTCCGCGAAATGCCGGATGGAACGCACCTGTTCCGCCGTGCCGGATGCCATCTCGCAGATGGCCTTGTAGAGCTTCTCCAGCTCATCCCCGGTGTGGATGTTCAGCTTCCGGATCCTGCGGACGTTGGCATCTAACTGCTCCTGATCCTCGATCCCGGTGAGGAACCCTTCCGCCGCCAGGGACAGGCTGCCGATGGGATAGATCAGATAATGACCCACCTCCCAGAGCTCATACCCCAGGATCAGGACAAAGAACCCCAGGAACACCAGCAGCGTCCGGGTCAGATACTCCTTTTCGAATCCCAGGGTGGCACCCTCTGCGATGGAGACCACCACATATCCCTTGCACTGCCCGCTTTCGTTGTAGAACGGGCTGTAATCCAGCAGGTAGGTCTGACCTGCATACTCCACGGAAACCATGGGGGGCGTCTCCCCGACCTCCAGCTGATCATAGATATATTCCTCATTTACCTCAAGGGGAACGCCGCTCCCCAGGACCACCGGCTCCGTCTCCTCCGGCAGGGAGCTGAAGATCACATACGACCGCTCGTTCCGGTATTGCACCACATGGATTTCGGACACGGCATCATAGGAATCCACCAGGTTCCGGATCATCTTCCGCGCTTCCTGATACCCCTCCAGGGTGCACTCCTGGGCGGGCAGCTCCGATCTCAGATAGGCATCCACCAGATCCGGATCCACATACTGCTTCACCATCACCGCGGTGCTCTCCGCGATGATCAGGTGCTCATCCCGCTGCTTCTGGGAGTCCACGGACAGGGAAATCCGGATCAGCACCACGGACACCAACAGCGTGGACATCAGCACCATCACGGCCATCCGGAAGCGCAGAGAACGGCCCATGTCCGCAGACTGGCGGTTGATCTCCCGGATCTCCGCCTCCCCCAGGGGCTTTTGTCTCCAGCCGCTGTTCCAGATGCCCTCCCGGACGTGTTTTGGCACAAAATGTCTCGCCAGCAGCGCCAGTCCCACGGAGATGCCCTTGTCAAAGAGATTCAGTCCGACGCTCAGCAGCATGCTGCAGAAGAAGTACCCGGCAGCACTGTCTCCAGCCATCATCTGCGCGGTCTGCCGGACCTCTTCAAACTGCGGCTCTCCCAGGAGCAGCCACTGGAAGCAGGTACCGAACACACCGGAGATCAGGGCCAGCACCAGGATCAGTACCGGGATGGAGCTGGGCCTGTCCACCAGTTTTCGCCGGACAAACCAGGCGGTGGTGAGTGCGATCATGACGCTCACCAGCGAAAAATACAGTCCGATGTGGTTGATGGGGGTGATCAGGATACAGGTCAGGACCGCCACAATGAGACCGGAGAAGGATCCGCCGATCATGGACACGAATACGGTCCCCACCATATCCAGATACAGCGGCAGATGCAGGATCGATGCCAGCCATGCCAGCAGGAGATTCACCAGGATTGCTCCCACGGAGAAAGAGATCCTGGTCCAGATGTACCGATTGATGGGTTTTGCGATGTGCTTTTGTCCGTGTCTTTTAAACAGCCTTCGCTTTTTTTCCTGTTCCATGTTTGCCTTCAGTCCTTATGTCTCTTTCATGAGCTTTTCAAACTGCTCGCCAGTCAGACGGTTTTCCTGCACCAGCACATCGGCGATCCGGCGGATCTTCTCCTTTGCACTTTGGATGATCTCCACGGTGGCATCCATCTGATTTAACAGAATGCGGTTCACCTTCTCGATATATTGGGCCGCCACGGAGGATTTCAGAATGTCTTCCCGGTTCAGGACCACCAGCTGTCCGTCCATCATTCCGTAGGAGCAGATCAGCTGCCAGGCCCACCGGGTCGCCTGGGCCAGATCGCTGGATGCCCCGGTATTCAGGGATTTCTCCTCGCCGAAGAAGACCTTTTCCGACGCTCTTCCCGCCAGACAGGTCCGGATCTTTGCATAAATCTCTTCCCGGGTGTAGCCCGTGACTTCCTCCTGATTTGCGTGCTGCATATAACCGCCGAAATCCCCCCGGGACTCGATGGTGATGTAGGAGGGCTTATCCCCGCTCAGATAGGACAGGTAGGCGTGCCCCACCTCGTGGATGGCCACCTCCTGATAGTACTCCCGGGAGTGTTCCTTCTTCTCGCCGAACTGATACTCCTCCAGGGCCGTGAGAAGGTCCCCGTCCTCCACGCTCCTGCCCGCCTTGGAGGCGTTTCGGATGGCCAGATCCAGGACATTTTGCAGGATGGCCAGACTCTTTCCCGTGGTGCGCTCCGCGACGCTGGATGCAGTGGCCTCGGAGACGGTATCGATCTCCTTCTTTTTCAGCATGGCCAGCAAATATGCCTTCCGCTCGCTCTCCTTGGGCAGGTCCACATAGATCTTGTTGTCAAAACGCCGGATCAGCGCTTCGTCCAGGGAGGAAATGCCGTCCTTTTCCTCCCCCACGCCGTAATTGGTGGCCGCCAGCACGAAGACCGGCTTGGAGATGTCCGCGGAGGAAAATCCGTCCATCTCCGTGAGGAGGGCATTGAGCATACTCTCGGTGGTGGAGGCGTTCTCGCCTCCGGTGCGCTTTTTGCCGATGGCGTCGATCTCGTCGATAAAGATGATGGAAGGGGCGTACTTTCTCGCCTTTGCGAACACCCTTCGGATGTTGGCTTCGCTCTCTCCCACGTACTTGTTCTTAAACTCCGAAGCGCTGGTCTGCAGGAAGGTGACATCGGACTCTCCCGCCATGGCCTTTGCCAGCATGGTCTTTCCGGTTCCGGGAGGGCCGTAGAGAAGCACCCCCTTGGGCGCTCTGCCGCCGTTTGTCAGAAACTGCTTCGGGTTCTGCAGATATCCCACGAAATACCGGAGCTCTTCCTTTGCGTTCTCCGCGCCGAAGACATCGGAAAACCGCACCGTGGGACGCTCCGCATCGGAGAGGATGGAGCCGCGGCTTTCCACGTCCACCGCACGGCGCTTTTTCAGGTCGTAGAAGACGATGCGCACCTGTCCGTCCGCATCCGCCATCTGCTGCCTGGTGTTAAAGTCGATGACCCATCCCCGCTGAGAGAAGGTCTTGCTCTCCTTTTCCATGTACAGCTCTTCCATGATCCGGACGAACTGCTCCCGGAAGGCTTCCTCCTGTCCGGAGGTGACCCGGACGGTGCCCGCGGCTCCCTCCTGCAGGAAGGTCCTGCGGTCCACCTCGGAAAACTCTCTGTCCACCTCCAGCAGATACACAGGCATGCCGGACTGGGTCTCCATGAAACGGCGGAACAGCCGCACTCCCTCCGTGTTGTAGTCGGAGATGCTTAAGATGGACTCATCCGCACTCCTGGTCCCGTAGAAGGGATCGATGAACACCGCGGAGATGTCCTGTTTCATCAGGTTTTCCGCTTCCTCCAAAGTGGCGGCACGGCGGACCTCATACTGCGCTTCCTCCAGCCCTTCAAAGGCTCTGCCGCTCCCGGAAAAGACCAGGACCTGGGCCCGGTCCTCGTTTTTAAAAAGGCGTTTGAGCTCCGGATCCATGCCCTTCCAGTCGATGTCGATCTGCAGTCCGGCAGCGGCCTCGTCCGCATCGCTCCCCCGGCTCTCTAACTGCCGCATCAGTTCATAGATCTCATCCTTCAGAAACCGCCCGCTCTGCCCCACTGCCACACGGGCATCGATCTCGCCGCCGCGGTTGTAGAGGAACAAAAGGGGCAGCTCCTTTGCATAGGTGATCTCCGTTCCGTACTCCCGCTTCATCCCCAGGATGATGCGGTCGAAATTCTCCCGGACCATCTCCGCCAGGTGTCTGATGGAGAGATGGTTGAACATCACGGTATTGCCGGATGCGATGCGGGAACAGATCTCCGGCGGCAGCGCCGGCTCCCCGTAGGGGTCCTTTTCCCGCTGGATGGCATCCACCAGCACCTCTCCGGCATGGTGGTCAGGTTCACGCTCCGGTCCTCGTAGAGCTCCCGGCCCACATTGGAGGTAAAGATGATGGTGGCATCCTGGAAGGAGGTCTCCTCATCCCGGAAGACATTGTGAACCCGGCCCGCTCCCAGGATCTGCAGGAACTGCCGGATTACATTCAGGTGCGCCTTCTCCACCTCGTCAAAGATCAGAAGGCACTCCGAATTTTCCCGCACAAACTTCACCAGGGTCCCCTCGGTGGCATTTTTGTAGATCTGGGAGATCCCGATGAGATCCTCGTGGGACTGGGGTCCCGAGTACTCGCTCATGTTGAAGGTCTTATGGGGCAGACTCAGCGCCTCCGCCGCTGTCTCGGCCAGAAGCGTCTTTCCCACGCCGGGAGGGCCGAAGAAGAAAAAGTAGGTCTTGGGGTGGTTTCCCCGCTCCGTCTGCTTTAAGAGTTCTCCCTGGTTGTATCCCCGGACAAACTTGGACACCGCGGCATCCTGTCCCTTCACCACCTCCAGCAGGGCCTCGTTTAAATCACGGTACTGTTTCGACAGATCCCCCAGGTCTCTTCTATGGATCTCGCTCTTTTTCCTGGCGGCTTCCTCCGCCTCCTGCTGGCGTTTTTTCTTTTCCCGGGCGCGCTCCTCATCAAAGGCCTTCCACATCTCCTGGGTATCGACCCCGCTCTGCTTGGTGATATCGCCGCCTTCCTTTGCGTTCTCCCCGGCTTTTTTTGCAGCTTCCTCCCTGGCGCTCTTCAGACTGTTCTGGAAGTCAAACACCGTCTGGATGGTGTTTCCCTTTTTGAAGAGTTCCTTCAAAGGGAGCTTGGACTGGCTGGTGGCCAGGGCCAGGATATCCATGGAGTCTGTGGCCTTGTCCTGGTCCAGGCACTTTGCAAAGCCCTGTGCCGCGGCCTCCCGGTCCGCCTCCGAAAGAAGAGGCACCAGCAAAAGCAGCCCGGACCGGATCAGCTCCGGATCCAGATCGTGCTTTTCAAAATACTTCCTGGCCAGCTCCACTTCCTCCTCGCTCCCCTCGGGAAGCAGGACCTTCCGCTGGCTCTCCTCCATGGAAAGAAGCTTCACGTATCCGTAGGTAGCCGCCTCGGGAGCCCCCTCCGGGAAGCTCTTTGCAAACTGAAGCGCCGCCTGAAATACCGGGTTGTCTTTTGCTTTCATCCTTTTCGCCCCTTGAAAGATCTTATGCCCACATTGCCTTCATGAACTTTGGATAGGCATCCTCCACCACCTTCATCATCCGGATCATAAGTTCAAAGCACTCCGGTCCGCAGGTATCCAGGGAGATCACATCATCGTCCCGGGCCACGATCTGTCCGTGCTCCTTGTCCAGGACGAACTTGATATGGGAGTAGAGATCGTTGCAGTCATTGAGCACTTCATACATGGCGCCGAACTTGTTCTCCGGCACATTGATAAAGTCGATGCCCTCAAGATGCACATGGGTCTCGCTCTCATCAAAATCCAGGAAGATCATCAGGGAGCCCCCTTCAAAATCCCATCCTGCCCGGATCAGCGTGTCCTCCAGCTGCTGTGCCTTCACATCCTGCGACTCAAAATACTGCAGTACCAGTTTCGTCGTCATCCCCGCCATGTTTCATACCTCCGTTTTTTCCAGTTTTCACGGGGCTTTTTCCGCTCTCCGGAAACATGCCCGCATACGGAATTATTTTACCATTTTGCATGTGCCGTAGCAAGTGACAGTAGGGGACGGTCCCCGATCCCCATAGCGGAGGAAGGGAGAACGTGTTATAATCGGGGAGGCGTTTTGTCAGGAAAAGAGGGGGGGACAATCTATGGAAAAGATCAAATGGGGGATCCTGGGAACCGCGAATATCGCCAGATGGGCGACGATCCCGGGGATGAAGGCGTCGGAGCACTGCGAGCTCTATGCCATCGCGGGACGGAATCCGGAGAAGGCGAAGGCCTTTGCGGATGAATACGGATTCGAGAAATACTACGGGAGCTACGAAGAGCTGCTGAAGGATGATGCGGTGCAGGCGGTGTACATTCCGCTGCCCAACGACATCCATATCAAGTGGGTGACGGAGAGCCTGAAGGCGGGAAAGCACGTGCTGTGCGAAAAGCCCCTGGCCATGAACCCGGAGGAAGCGCAGGAGATGTACCGCACGGCGAAGGAATGCGGCGTCTACCTGATGGAGGCCTATGCCTACCTCCACAGCCCCTATATGCAGAGTCTGAAGGAGGTCATCGCAAGCGGCCTCATCGGGGAGGTGGACTATGTGGAATCCGCCTTCATCACCCAGGGGTATGAGGAGGACTTTCGTCTGCATAAGGAGTTTGGCGGCGGCGCCATGTACGACCTGGGATGCTATTGCACCACCATGTTCCTCTCCCTCATCGACTCCGATCCCGAGTGGGTGAAGGCCAGCGCCGAATTTTCGGACCTGGGGGTGGATCTGGCCACCGCGGGGCTCATCCGCTTTGCAAACGGAGTCCGGGCTTCCTTTAACGTGGGGATGATCTTCGGAAAATCCTACGGCTCCCGCTTTGACAGGCTCTATGTCCACGGCTCCAAGGGATGCATCCGGTCGGATGTGGAGTACAACCAGGCCGGGGATCTGACCTACCGCATCACCACCTCCGAAGGGGAACGGGTGCAGACCGTCACCGCACCGCAAAACTATGCGTTAGAGCTGGATCAGCTGAGCCGCTGCATCCTGGGGGAAGAAACGCCCTTTCTCACACCGGAGTTCTCCGTCAAAAACGCAAAGCTTATTGACCGGGTTCTTCGGGAGATCGGATATTATTAACGCACTGCCGGAGGCTTTCCGGCGATCAAACTGACATACGGAGGAAAAGCAGATGCCACCCAGCAGACATTCCAGTTCATCCCATTCATCCAGGAGCCACTCTTCGAGCAGCCGCTCTCATTCCAGCAGCCACTCCAGCTCCCGTTCGCACTCCAGCAGCTACTCCCGCTCCAGCTCCTATTCCTCTGGCTCCCGGTCTCATTCCTCGGGCCCCAGCAGACACAGCGGGTCCTCCCACTCTTCCGCTACCGGTTCCGGGTCTGCCGGCGGATCCGTCTCCCGTGCGACCCGGCTTCACACCCTGCGGCGCACCAGATCCAATCAG
This sequence comes from Lachnospiraceae bacterium, assembly GCA_017543485.1. Classification (GTDB taxonomy): domain Bacteria; phylum Bacillota; class Clostridia; order Lachnospirales; family Lachnospiraceae; genus AC2028. The sequence continues at coordinate 19,157 of JAFYFY010000255.1, forward strand.
CCCTCGGGCTGGGACCGCGCCACAAACGGAGAGCCCGTCCACTACTCCCTGCGGCATCATGATTATATCTACTATCCCCACAGCTGGATCGACGAATCCGGAACCAGCCATGAAGAGGGATACTACGACGAAAACGGTGTCGGCTACGAAAACATCGTCGCCCCCGGCGTAGAGACCGTCCTCCACTGCCGCGCCTGCGGTGCGCACCGGCTCTATACCTGGACGGACGGAACCCTGCCCGCCTGCGACAAATGCGGCGCCGCCTACGAGATCTCCTTCCGGGACGAGATGCCGGAGGATCTGCCGGCGGACACCGGCCGCAGAAAGCCGGAGAACGTCATCGCCATGGTCCTGACCGTCATCTGCATTCTGGTGATCTCCGGCTTCGGAATGCTGGGAATCCGTCTGGCTGCCGCCCGGGTGATCTCGGAGCGGCTGGAAAGCTCGTCCCGGACCTTAGCCGAAGCCCAGGATCAGTCGGACATCGTCAACCCGCTCTATGTGGAGGCCATCGGCCGGGACTGCTATCTGGACGGGGAAAATTATTACGACCCGGAGACCGACTGCTGGTTCTGGTACAACGAGGACCTCTCCCCGGGTCAGTGGCAGTACTGGTATGAAGGGATCTCTTCGGATTACGGAGACTACGGCTGGATGGAATACGACGATGCCGAAGGAAAATGGTACATCGAGATCTCGGAGGGACAGTGGATCGTGCTGCCGGACCGGTATGATACCTCCGGGCTGTGGCACTTCCCAGACGCCTACATTCCGTAAAACAAAAGCAGGTACCGCCAAAAACGGTACCTGCTTTTTTCCGCGATCCCAAGAGGATCGCTTCTATTCCGGCGTCTCAAATTCGATCTTTTTCAGATCCCAGTTTTCATCATAGGTGAGGATCATCCGGACGGGCTCCTTCGCGTACCCGTTCCCCGAAGCATAGACGATGGTCTCATACCGCACCGTCCGTTTATCCGGATCAAACTCCGTCATGTCGATCCCATCCGAGAACGGCTTTTCCAGTGTATAGATGCGCTTTAACTCTCTGCAGGCAGCGGCTCCCTCTTCCACCACCGTTTGGGACACATGGGTGATCCGGAAGATGTTCCCGTTCTCCGCCTCCAGGTCAAACCAGGTTCCGTCCGCCATCCATTCCACGCCCATGACCGTCGCACGGATCTCCTCATAGGGGGAGCCTTCCCCTGCATCCCGAGGAGCCTTTGACAGCATCTCCTCCCGGAAGGCGGAGATCCGCGACAGATGCCTCTCACTCTGCCTCGTTTCGATCTCCTGATATGCGGCGGAGATCCCAAGGCCCAGCACCGCCAGGATCAGCGCCCCAAACAGCACTGCGTTCAAAACGCTCTTCACATCCGCCCATACCTCCCGGGCGCTTTCGGAAAGCTCCTTCCCCTCCCGGGTCCGGTGCCTGCGCACCGCCCACACGATGCCGAATGCGATGAGAAACACCGCACACAGTCCCATGAGCAGGATCCGGATGACCAGCTGTCCCAGGCCCCCTAAAAAGACTCCGCTATAATCGTACAGGTAGTCCGCGAGAAAGAGCATCACCGCATTGTACACCAGCGGTCCGATGGCATTCACTCCCAGGAAGATCCACATCCGCGGGGCGGACTCCGGGTCTCTCCGGTAAAGGTACCAGGTCCAGAGCGTCAGGGCCGCCAGAGGCACCGTAAAGGGTACCGCCACCCAGTAGGGGATCTCTATGATCAGGCGGTCACAATCGAAAAAAAGGGAGCACCAGAGCACCAGAAACGACCAGCCGCACCAAAAAAGCGACAGGGCAAAGTCGATCTTTTCCAGAAACCGGACCAGTCCCAGGGACCGAAACCGCTGCATCTTCCCGTACCTCCCTTTCTGTATCTTTTCTTTATGGCGTTCTGAACACTTCCGGGTCCGGCAGCTCCGGTCTGGGCGGCTTCTCCACCTGCGGCACATCCTTCGACTCCTCGTAGATCATCTCCCGGATCCGCCTGAGCTGTTCATTCCACAGCTCGATGAGCACGGGATGCACCCGGTCGATGAGATCTCTTCTGCCGCCTGCCGCCGCATCCTCCAGCACCCCGGTAAAGGACATCAGCGTCAGCGCGCCGATCCCACCTGCCTGTTCCTTCATGATCCGGGCCAGAGCCCGGTATTCCTCCAGGGCACTGACTTCTCCCTCCGGAACGGGGAGCTTCCGATACCATTCATTCAGATCCGCCGCCTCTCTGGGGGCTTCCCGGCAAAACTGCGCCAGAGCTGCCGAGAGTTCCTCCGGCGTCCGCTCGCCCTGAAGGGCGTAGGTAAAATCGAGATTCTCAATGAGAGGAAGGGTGATGGGGGGCATAGGGGGTCTCCTGATACGGGTGGACATTACCGCGAGTATTATAACAGTTTATGGAAGGCATTGAAAGACTCCTGCTGCCCCGCTCAGGCTTTCTTTTTCTTTGCTCTGCGCCCCAGCACCACGCTCTGCAGCAGGATGAAGAAGCACAGCATGCCGCCGGTGGTGATGCTCTGCCACCAGGGATCGTTGAGTCCGCTGGAGACCACGATCTTCTTGATGGTGGTCAGGGTCAGGGTGCCGAAGAAGGTGCCGATGATATTTCCCACACCTCCGGTGAGGAGCGTGCCTCCGATGATGGAGGAGGCGATGGCGTTCATCTCCATCCCCGCCGCATTGGTGGCATTGCCGGCGCCGGTGTGCATCATGAAGACATACCCGGAGATGCCGCTGAGTAGCCCGCTGATAAGATAGCTGAAAAACCGGGTGCGCTTTACATTGATGCCCAGCATCAGGGCGCTTTGCTGATTGCCGCCCATGGCGTAGAAGTTCCGGCCCAGTTTCAAGTACCGGAGCAGGATGAAGACGGTGATGACGCATAGGATCGCCACCACCACCCCCAGCTCGATCCGGGCGGGGACCAGGTTCCCGTTCCGGGCCACATACCCCAGCCAGGGGATGACGATCTGGGTCTCCCGGAGCTTTGCCACGCCCGCGTGATCCACCTTCTGGGGATTCACGGAAAGAATGGTTGTCATGCCTCTTGCGAAGAACATGCCCGCCAGGGTGACGATGAAGGGCTGGATCTCCAGATAGCTGATGAGGAGCCCGTGGACCAGACCGAAGGCCAGTCCGATGCCCAGCGCCAGGAGGATGGAGCCCAAAAGGCTTCCGCCGCCGTTTAAGTACAGCACGCAGCTCATGACCACCAGGGAGGTCACGGCGCCCACGCTGATGTCGATGCCGCCGCCGATCATGACGATGGTGAGGCCGCAGGAGACGATGATGAGGCTGGCGTTGTCGTTTAACATGTCAAAGACCTGCTGCGCGTGCAGGAATCCGCCGCCCAAAAGGAGCATGGCCAGGACATACATGGCAAAGAAGATGCAGATGGTGATGGTCATCAAAAGGAGGGCATCTGTCAGGGGCTCTCTTTTTTTCGAGGAAAAGTTATTCATTGTTCCTGTGCCCCTCCTTTCACTTCGGTTTTGCTGCTCTTTATCCGGTTCACGAACCGTCCGAACTTCTCCTTCACCACAGGCGATCCGATGACCACCAGCAGGATGATGACGATGGCCTTGTAGGCTTTTACATCGGTGGAGGAGACCTTCATGGCGTAGAGGGTGATGGTGAGCATCTGGATGACATAGGCGCCGATGATGCTGCCGCTGATCTTAAAGCGCCCGCCGCCTAAGTTATTGCCGCCGATGGCCACCGCAAGGATGGTATCCATTTCGATGTCCAGCAGCAGGGTCTCATGGTTGATCAGCCCCAGTCTGCTGACGCCGATGGTGCCGGAGACCGACACGCACACGCCCAGGATGATGAAGGACAGGAGCTTGATAAAGGTGGGGTTGATGCCGTTTAGTCTGGCCGCGCTCTCGTTGATGCCCACGGACTGGGTGAAGAGCTCCAGGCTGGTAAAGTGGAACAGGAGTTTGAAGAGCAGGGCCATGGCGATGACGATGAGCACCGGCGTGGGGATGGGGATCCCGGGGATGAACCCGCCGATGGAGGTGATGATCTTGCTGTCCACGGTGGGGGTGGCACCGCCGTTGATCCAGTAGGCGATGGAGCGCCCGCAGGTGTAGAGGATCAAAGTGGCGATCATGGGCTGGATCTTAAAGACGGCCACCAGGGTTCCGTTGAAGCTTCCGAAGAGCATGGCCACGATGCAGGCGCTGACGAAGGCTCCCAGCACCACGCCGCCGCCAATGGATGGTGCGGACTTTAAGACCTTCACGAAGACCGACCCTGCGATGGCTGCCGCGGCGCCCACACTGATGTCCTGTCCGCCGCAGGCCGCGGTGACCAGGGTCATGCCCATGGCCAGGATGGCCAGCTCGCTGGCACCGTTGATGATACTGATCAGGTTCCCCGACAGCACGTTGTTGCCGTAATTGTTCTGCGTGACCTCGATGAGAAAGAAGCTGGGATCACGGATCAGATTGAAGAGGAACAGCAGGGCGATGGCGATGATGGGGATGGTCAGCTGCCCCAGCCCTCCTTTTCCTGTTTTTTTACTGATTTTCTTCATCTTTCGACTCTCCTCCCGCGATCGTCTTCATGACCTGAGTCTGGTTCAGATCACGGCCCTTCAGTTCCCCTACGATGTGTCTGTCCCGCATGACGATGAGTCTGCTGCAGGTACGGAGCATCTCTTCCACTTCGGAGGAGATGAAGGTGACGCTGACGCCGTCCTCCGCAAGCTTTAACACCAGCTTCTGGATCTCCAGCTTGGTCCCCACGTCGATGCCTCGGGTGGGCTCATCCAGGATCAGATAATCCGGATGGGTGAGGAGCCATCTGGCCAGGATCACCTTCTGCTGATTGCCGCCGCTTAAGGAGCCCACGGGGGTCTCCCGGCTGGCGGTCTTGATATTTAACACCTTGATGTACTCATCCGCAAAGGCTTCCGCCTCGCTTCTGCTGATGGGCTTGAAGATCCCGTTCATCACCTACAGGGCCAGGATGATATTTTCCCGGACGCTGAGCTCCGCGATGATGCCGTCCCGCTTCCGATCCTCCGCCAGATATCCGATGCCGTGCTTCATGGCGTCGATGGGCTTTGTGATCTTCACGGGCTTGCCGCAGATCTTTACGGAGCCGCCGTTTACCTTATCCGCACCGAAGATGGCCCGGACACTCTCGCTTCGGCCGGACCCCAGAAGGCCCGTAAATCCGTTGACCTCTCCCTTTCGGATGGAGAAATCGAATGGCTGGGCTTCGCTGCTTTGCAGGTCGTGTGCCTCGTAGAAGACCTCCGCATCCTTCGTCTCTTTTTCTTCACTCTCTCCCAGGGCGCTGAGCTCTTCCAGCTCTTTGCCGATCATCTTGGAGACCAGCTCCACCTGAGGCAGATCCTTTGTCAGATATTCTCCCACCAGTTCGCCGTTTCGAAGGACGGTGATGCGGTCGCTCACCTCATAGACCTGCTCCAGGAAATGGGTGACGAAGATGATCCCCACTCCCTTGCTCCGCAGATCCTTCATCAGGTCAAAGAGCATCTTCACTTCCTTGTCATCCAGGGAAGAGGTGGGCTCATCCAGGATCAGGACCCGGCATTTCATATCCACGGCCCGGGCGATGGCCACCATCTGCTGCACCGCCAGAGAGCAGCTCCCCAGCTGCTGGGTGCTGCGGGCGGGGATCCCCAGGTGCCCCAGGATCTCGTCCGCTTTTTTCTCCCGGTCCTTATGCCGGATCAGGGGGCTTTCCTCCCGGCCGATGAACATGTTCTCCGCCACGGTGAGGTTCGGGCAGAGGGTGATCTCCTGATACACGGTGCTGATGCCCTGGTTCTGGGCATCCTGGGGCGAGCGGATGATGACGGGCTGTCCCTCCACCAGGATCTCGCCTCCGTCGTGCTGATAGACCCCGGTGAGGATCTTGATCAGGGTGGACTTGCCGGCGCCGTTCTCCCCCATGAGTGCATGGATCTCGCCCTTTCGCAGGGTGAAGTCCACGCCGTTTAAGGCGCGCACGCCGGGAAAGCTTTTGTCGATGTGACGCATCTGCAGTAGGGTGACTTCTTCCTGCATTGTGATTTCCCTCCTAAAAAGGCGCAGCCGAACTGCAAATTTTTACAGCTCAGCTGCGCCATACAGTCTGGACTTAAAGCTTATTCACCTAATCCGTAGGTATCGATGTCGCTCTGGGTCAGAGTCTTTGCATCAAATCCCTTCTCCTCGTTGATGATCTTCTTGGAAGAAGCGGTGGTCTTGCCCTGGATCAGGTCGCTGATGATCTGCGCCTGGAAGGGGCTGCACTGTCCGTCGTAGTTCCAGTTGCCTGCAAGGAGTTCTCTCAGAGCCCACTTGTTGCAGTCAAAGCCCATCACGATGACCTTGCCGTCGACGCCGTGGGAGATACCGGCTTCGTCAAGTGCCGCAACGGCACCCTTTGCCATACCGTCGTTCTCTGCGTAGATGACGTTGAAGTCTTCGCCGCTGTTGATGACGGATTCCACGATCTTCTTCGCTTCGCCTTCATCCCATGTCGCTGTCTGCTGAACGACTTTGTTCATCTTGCCGGACGCAAACTGTTCGTCCAGAGCGCCGGTACGGCCGAGCTGAGCGTCGCTGCCCATCGCGCCCTGAATGTGGATGACGTTGTATTCAGGCAGA
>JAFYFY010000256.1 GCA_017543485.1 Lachnospiraceae bacterium
CACGAAAAAAGGAAAAACCGGCATCACCGTCTGGAGATATGTATGAGGATCGTAAATCTGATGGAAAATACGGAAGGGGCAGCAGGGTGCCTGTTTGCCCACGGTCTCTCGTTTTATGTAGAGACTGCCCGTCATAAGCTGCTGCTGGACCTGGGCCCCTCGGAGGAGACTCTGGAAAACGCAAAGACCCTGGGGATCGACCTGACGCAGGTGGACACTGTGATCTTAAGCCACGGGCATTATGACCACTCCGGCGGGATCCTGCCCTTTGCCGGGGCAAACCCCCATGCCCCCATCTACGCGCAGCGCACCGCGGGGGAGGATTACTATGCGGACGACGGCGAGAGCGCCGGGCCGGAGCGCTACCGCTATATCGGGATCGACCGGAGGATCTGCGAACTGCCGCAGCTGCGGCTTTTGGACGGAGATCATCGGATCGATGAGGAGCTTTCTCTTTTTACCGTCCGGAACAGGACCCACGCACTGCCCTTTACGAACAAAAGGCTCCTGAAGATGGAAAACGGTGTGCCGGTCCGGGATGAATTCCGCCACGAGCAGTATCTGGTGGTGAGGGAAAAAGAACGGAGCGTGCTTCTCTCCGGCTGCGCCCACAACGGGATCCTGAGCATTCTGGATGCATACCGGGAAAAATACGGGGGCTGTCCGGATGTGGCGGTCAGCGGGTTTCACCTGATGAAAAAGACGCCCTACAAAGAGGAGCAGGTTCGGGAGATCCGGGGGATCGCAGAGGAGCTTAGACAGTATCCCACGGTTTTTTACACCTGTCACTGCACCGGGGAGGACGCATTCGGGATCATGAAGGAAGTGATGGGGACGCAGCTTCGGTATGTGCACTCCGGCGAAGAGGTGCCGGTGCGGAACGCATAGGAGGTATGGGGATGACAGAGTTTATCGAGGTGTTCAAACAAAACAGTATCCGGATCCGGGACGGGGAGCGGGTGATCTACGTGGATCCCTTTGAGATGGAGGAGGCGCCCCATGACGCAACTCACATCCTCATCACCCACGATCACTATGATCATTTTTCCCCGGAATCCATCGAGAAGGCGGCGCGGCCGGAGACCGTGCTGGTGGTGCCGGAGCGTATGCGGGAGAAGGCCGCGGAGGTTTCGCATCTGGTGAGCCGCATCGAGACGGTGACCCCCGGAAGCACTGCGGAGGTGGAGGGCCTGGACATCGGGACCGTGCCTGCCTACAACCTGTTAAAGCCCTTCCATCCAAAGAGCGCCGGCTGGGTGGGGTATCTCATCACGGTGAAGGAAAAGCGGATCTACATCGCCGGGGATACGGATGCCACGAAGGAAGCCCAGGCGGTAAAATGCGACATCGCCCTCATTCCCATCGGCGGGACTTACACCATGGACGCGAAAAAAGCGGCGGAGCTGGTAAATACCATCCGGCCCGAGGTGGCGATCCCGGTGCATTACGGCGGCATCGTGGGATCTCCGAAGGACGGGGAGGTGTTTGCCGGTCTGGTAAAGGCTCCCGTAAAGGTGGAGTTTAAGATCCCTTTCTGATCACCGTATTCCAACGCCTTTTCCGGCGCGGGCAGACTCCGTCAGACAGCAAAAGGAGACACGACAACCATGAAACAGCGCCTCAAAACGATCCTGGCTTTTGTTCTTCTGAGTGTGACCACAGCGCTCTCTTTTATCCTGTCCGCTTTGGATCGGCCCACGGATGTGTTTCCCACGGAGGATACGAAGATCCGCCTCTACGGGGAGCGTCACGGGGAAAAGCTTTACTACGACATTGAATTTGACCTGTGGAAGGACTTCTACGACGCGGGAAACCGGGCGCTTTTCCTGGAGCTTCCCTACTACACCGCGGAGTATCTGAACCTTTGGATGCAGGCGGATTCGGACGAGATCATCGACCGGATCTTTGAGGATATCCGGGGGACCCAGAGCTACACCCCGGGATATTATGAATTTTTCCATGAGATCAAAGAAGCCTGCCCGGAGACGGTTTTTTACGGCACGGACATCGGGCATCAGTACGACGTGACGGGGGCCAGATATCTGGAGTATCTGTCGGAGCAGGGTTTGCAGGATACGGAAAACTACCGGCTGGCCGAAACCTGCATCGCACAGGGGATCGCCTATTATTCCGAGGACTCTGCCCACAACGGAATCTCGTCCATCCGGGAAGCTGCCATGGTGGAAAACTTCCGGGCAGCCTACGCCCGCTGCGGCGCGGACCGGATCCTGGGGATCTACGGGTCCTATCACATCGACTTAAACAACCCTGACCTGATGGCGGGGCAGCTCCGGGCCTGTTACGGCGACATCCTCAGCAGCGTGAAGGTGAGTACCATCGCTTACGGGGAAAACAAGCCCTACAGGCTGGGATTTTGCGTGACCGGTCTCCTGTTCCTGGTGATGCTCTTTGTCCCCAACATCTACTGGGGAGCCAAGGCCAAGCCGGCAGGCTATGACGAGGCGGAAAAACACGAAAACCGCGTGCTGCTGCTCTTCGAGCGGTCGGGGGAAGTGCTGGTCACCTGTTCGCTCCTGATCTTTCCGGCGTTAAACCCCTATGTGCGGGTGCTGCCGGAGGGGGTCTTTTTCGACTGGAAGATCCTGATGTGGGCAGCGGCCTTTACGCTGATGATCCTGTACGAATGCTACTGGATCCGGTACTTTCGAAGTGCCAGGACGCTGCGGGATCAGTACAGCACCTTCGCCGGATTCCCGCTGGCGGGAGCGACGCTTCCGGTGCTGGCGGTGCTCCTTCTGGGACTGTATTCCGGGAATCTCATCGTGATCGTAAGCGCCGTCATCCTCGGCATCGGCCACATCGGGATTCACCTCATGCACAGCCGGGAAGCCGCCGGGTAGATGACAGGGGGATGGCTGTCAGGAAAAAACGTCCTGACAGCTTGTCCCCCTGGCACAAAAAGGTATTGACAAATTATATTTGACAAAATATAATAACCTCATAACAGAAACACCCATCCATGCAGATCGGAAGGAGGAATCTATCATGACTTATGCAGTGCGGTATTATACAAAGACCGGCAATACCAAAAGACTGGCGGAAGCGATGGCGAAGGTCCTGGGAGTGGAAGCGCGTCCCATCAGTGAGCCTGTCACCGAGACCGTGGACTATCTTTTCCTTGGAAATTCCTACTATGCCTTCGACATCGACCCGGAGGTGAAGCAGTTCGTCGCATCCCTGGATCCGGCGAAGATCGGAAAGATCGTGAACTTCGGCTCCGCGGCCATGCTCAACTCCACCTACAAGAAGGTGAAGGCAGCCGCCGATAAGGTGGGGATCGCCATGGATGAAAAGGAATTCCACTGCAAAGGGGAGTTCAAGGGCATCCACAAGGGCAGACCCAACGCAGACGATGTCCAGGCCGCTGCGGAGGTTGCAAAGAAATACCTGGCGTGACACACCGGTAAAAATCAAACCAAGTCACCTCCCGAAACAGGAAAAATAGAGTAACGCGAAGCAGGAGATCCTTCCGGGGGTCTCCTGTTTTGCATCCTGCAGGCGGGTGGGGGCGTGGTCCTCGGTGCCGTCTTGACAGTCCGCCCGCCCGATGGGATATTAAAAGTTGACAGGGGGACTGTCCCCCTGACAACTTTTGAGAGGTGAATGGTATGAAAGCAGTCAATCTGGATCAAAACTGGACCTTTCGAAGAGGATATCTGGACTCGGTGTCCATGCTGGAAGCGGACCCCGGGATTCCGGTGAACCTGCCCCATGATGGCATGATCGGGACGCAGGTGCGACCGGACGCGCCGGCGGGAGCGGACTCCGGGTACTTTACCGGCGGGCTGTCGAGCTACACGAAATATGTCTTCATCCCCGGGGAGTGGGAGGGGGACTGCGTGGGCCTGGCCTTCGACGGGGTGATGATGAATGCCGAGGTGGACGTGAACGGCAGCCGGGTCTGTCAGTGCCACTACGGCTACGCCCCCTTCTATGCGGACCTGACGGACTATGTGACCTTCGGGGAGGAGAACCGCATCACGGTGAACGTGAACACCTCCATGCAGCCAAACTCCCGCTGGTATACGGGATCGGGACTCTACCGGAGCGTGGAGCTCCTCCACGGACCCAGGGTCCACATCCCGAAGGACGGGATCTATGTCTGGACTAAGGAAGTGGCGGAGGGGTATGCCTTCCTGGAGGCCCTGGTGGAAGTGGAAAATGCCGGCCTGGGGAACCGCATGGCGGAGGTGACTCTGACCCTGACTCCGGAAGGGGGGAGCGCCCCTGCAGCACAGACAAAGCGGGTGATCCAGGCAGATCACGGCCGGACGCAGAAGGCCAGGATGACACTCATCGTAAAGGATCCCCTGCTCTGGGATGCGGAAAATCCGAATCTCTACACCGTCACCGCCCGGGTCCGGGATCTGGGGGCCTACCGCACCCATTTCGTCCCGGATACGGCGACCCCGGCAGCGCCGGCTTCCACCCAGACTGTCCCCCAGACCACCCCGGCAGCGCCGGCTCCCACCCAGACTGCCCCCCAGACCACCCCGGCAGCGCCGGCCGCCCCTGAAAAAGTCGCCGCGCACAC
>JAFYFY010000257.1 GCA_017543485.1 Lachnospiraceae bacterium
AAGACCCTTGGCCTCCGCTTCCGGCTGCTCCAGCAGCTTTTCCCGGAGAGTGCAGAGAGTGGGAGTTTTTCCGGTGCGTTTGGATTCGGCATAGACTGCTGCCGTGCATCGGTCCACGATGGATTTCTGGTAGGAGTTGACGCCGTCCTCGTCCAGCTGTTCAATGAGGGACATGATGAATTGGGATTTCTCCATCACCGGATTCCGGTCGCTGTAGTTCTCCGCCATATCCATGACGTTGATGTGGTCCGGACTGCCCACCGCTATGTGGATCACCTCGCCGCCGATGGCCTTGACCAGCGGCGCATACTCCCCCTCGGGATCGCAGATAAGGATGTCGTCCCCGGTGGCCAGGGCGAAGAACACGATCAGGAGCTTGGCAAAAAAGGACTTGCCGCTGCCGGGGATTCCCAGGAGGAACATGGACTGATTCATCAAATTGGCGATGTTCAGCAGCAGGGGATTATGGGAGATGGCGTTTTCCCCTACGCAGACGCCCCCGGCCTCAAAGATTTCCTGGACATTGAAGGGCAGGAAGATGGACAGACTCTCCGTGGTCAGGGTGCGCAGGGCGTTGATCTTCCGGGTGCCGATAGGCAGCACCGTGTTCAGCCCATCCATCTGCTGGTATTTGAGCTTTGCCATCTGGCACATATGCCGCCGGGCAATGGCAAGGATACGCTCGGTGTCGCTGTCCAGCTCAGCCTTTGTTTTGGCGGTGTGGACCATGGTGAGGAGCCCGAACAACATCCCCTCGTTCTTGCTGGTGAGGCAATGGAGAAACTCTTTGCTCTCCTTCCGCTGCAGATCCAGGTCATAGGGGACGATAGCGGAGAAATTGCTGTTGGCGTTCTGCCGCCGCTGCCAGTTGGTGATGTTGGTCTCCACACCCAGGAGTCTGTTTTCCACCTCACGCACCGCCTCATCTGTGGGCACGGGGATGATGTCGATGGACAGCATCAGATTCAGGTGAAGATCCGTCAACTCCTTAATGAAATTGTCGTGGATGTAGGAGGCGTAATCCTTCAGAAACAGTACCCGGCCAAAGGTGTCCCCCAGCTTGAAGTAATCTGCCCGGCGCTCCATGCTGTCCGGGCAGATATAATCCCGGAAGCTGTGGCCCAGCCGCATCTTCTCTTTCAGGTCAAGGGCAAAGCATGCCTCGTCCCCGGGCTGATAAAAATCGTGGAGGATCCGCAGTTTGTCCACAGCGTCCAGAGGGATCACCTTGGAGCCCAAAGAGGCAAACTGTACGTTGAGCTCCGTCTCGATCCGGCGAAAGAAATCCCTGGCCTCCGCTTCGGTCTTCCGGTGGACGGAGACGGTGGCATACTTCTCCTGTATAATGCTGGTACCGGTGATAGCGTCCGTCAGCATACGGTTGTACTCCTGCCGGTACTCATCCAGGGCGTCGCCTTTCATGGGCATGAATACATCCTCCTCCAGGGAGCGCAGATCCACACGCCGGTTGTTGATAGTGATCTTGGTGGTAGAGGTGCAGTCCAGACTGTTCAGCAGGGATTTGTATTTCTCCAGCATGACCGCCTGATCCTCCCGGGAGGCGGCGAAGAGTTGATGTCCGAAAAGAGAAAAGTCTTGGCGTATTTGTTTCCTACCATGAACATGCCGTCGCTCCATACACGGCGGATCGGGATATAGTCCTGGATCTTCCGAGGAATTTTGTATTTCTCCCTGTCCATTTTCAAAGTGGTTTCCAGCGTTTTAATCATAGGGAATCTTCGCTCCCTTCTTTCGTCCTTTCAGAGCCTCGTAATAAAGGTTTTCGGATTCAAAAATGACCTCCTTCGGCTCGATGATCTCCGAGCGCAGCCAGGTCCAAATGAACTGCTCCGCGCTCATCCCATGGTAGGAAATGAAGCCCAGGGCGGCAAAGGGAGCCGCGCCAAGGATGCACACCCAGGAGACAGTTTCCGTGCTCAGAATGGGACGGAGCAGAAAAAAGAGACCGACAGCGACAATGACGGCCAGCAAAGAAAAAACGAACTGCCGCAGGGACAGTCCGAAGAACATGGATTCCGTATAGTTGCGGATCTCCTTATTGATTTTTACTTCCATTCAGCATCCTTTCCCGCTGAAAGATCTCCCGAAGCACATCCCGGCAGGGACAGTCTGATGTGAGACATACAATCTCGCCCTCCCGGACGCCACCGTAGTAGAGGCAGTATTCGCACTCGCAGTCATTCAGCGTAAACACCAACGGTTTTGTTTTCATAGTCGGCTCCTTTATAGCCCAAGCATTTCCTTCACTACCCGGTCAGACATCTTGACCGTGCCCACCAGGATGAGCATATTAAAGATCAGTTCTCCCATATAGCTCCATATCATGGCTGCCGGCGCAGCGGTGGTGTCCACGGAGGGCTAGGCGGAAGCCATGGTGGAGAAAATCAGGCAGGCCAGCACGATCACCGCACCTTCCAGACAGACCCCGGCGTAGCTCTTTATGAAGCTCTTACCGATGCTCTCGCTGGGCTGTCCTGCAAAGGAGGCCAGGGGGATCGGGGCAATAGCCGTGTACATATACAGCCGGAAGAACCGGCCATAGACGCTGAGGATCATAACGAAGGACAGCACCCAGATCACCAGACACCCGATCAGAGATATGGCCCACAGCGGTATGCTCTCCATGAAGGTACACTCCTCCACGGCAGTGACGATCTCCTCCGGGAGCACAGCCTCCTGCATGCTGGACAGACCGCCGGTGTTCATCACGGAGGAGATGATTCCCTGGATAATGTCCATCAGCGCTAGCAGCAGCTCCATCCCGTGGGTGATAAGACCTTTGGCAATGGCAAAGCGGATAAAAAGCTTGAATGCCTGCTCCGTTCTCTTTACTTCGGCCAGACTTCCGCAGGTGCGAATCACGCCCACAAGAAAGAACAGCACCAGCAGGGCGTAGCCGGTGGCCTGCAGCACACCGTGGATCCCCCGAATCACCGGCCATACAGCGCCGTTTCGGAAGTTTTCCGGCCGCTGGGTGATCAGGACCCAGATCTCTGACAGCTTGCTGTTCCATATATTTAGTGATCTTTCCAGATT
>JAFYFY010000258.1 GCA_017543485.1 Lachnospiraceae bacterium
ACCAGGGACCTGATCGCCGACAGCACGGAGTGCATGGCCATGGCCCATGGGTTTGACGGTCTGGTGTGCATCCCCAACTGCGACAAGAACGTGCCGGGTCTTCTCATGGCCGCGGCGCGGGTGAACATCCCCACGGTCTTTGTCTCCGGCGGTCCCATGCTGGCCGGACATGTGAAGGGCAAAAAGAGAAGTCTCTCCGCCATGTTTGAGGCGGTGGGAAGCGTGGCGGCCGGCACCATGACCCACGAGGAGCTGGAAGAGTTTGAAGAGAAGGTGTGGCCCACCTGCGGTTCCTGCTCCGGTATGTATACCGCCAACTCCATGAACTGCCTCACCGAGGCCATCGGTATGGGGCTTCGGGGGAACGGCACCATCCCCGCTGTATATTCCGAGCGGATCCGGCTGGCAAAGCACGCCGGCATGAAGATCATGGAGCTGGTGGAAAAGAACATCCGTCCCCGGGACATCATGACCGCTGCGGCCTTCCGCAATGCCCTGACGGTGGATATGGCCCTGGGATGCTCCACCAATACCATGCTGCATCTGCCCGCCATCGCAAAGGAAGCTGGAGTGGCGCTGGATCTGGAGATGGCCAATGAGCTTTCTGAGAAGACGCCGAACCTGTGCCACCTGGCACCTGCAGGTCCCACCTATATGGAGGATCTGAACGAGGCCGGCGGCGTGTATGCCGTGATGAACGAGCTGTCCAAGAAGGGCCTTCTGGATCTTGACTGCATGACGGTAAATGCCACCACCATCGGGGAAAATATCAAAAACTGCATCAATCTGGATCCGGAGGTCATCCGCCCGGTGGAGAATCCGTATTCCCAGACCGGCGGCATCGCCATCCTGAAGGGCAATCTGGCACCGGATACCGGTGTGGTAAAGCGCAGCGCCGTGGTGCCCGAGATGCTGGTCCACGAGGGCCCCGCACGGGTCTTCGACTGTGAGGAGGATGCCATCGACGCCATCAAGAGCGGCCGGATCGTGGCCGGAGATGTGGTGGTGATCCGGTATGAGGGACCCAAGGGCGGACCGGGTATGCGGGAGATGCTCAATCCCACCTCTGCCATTGCGGGTATGGGACTTGGATCTTCTGTGGCGCTGATCACGGACGGACGGTTCTCCGGTGCCTCCAGAGGTGCTTCCATCGGACATGTCTCTCCGGAGGCGGCAGTGGGAGGCCCCATCGCCCTGGTGGAAGAGGGAGATATCATCCGCATCGATATCCCGCAGAACAAGCTGGAGATGCTGGTGTCCGATGAGGTGCTGGCAGAGCGCAGGGCCAAGTGGCAGCCCAGGGATCCCGGTGTCACCACCGGGTATCTGGCCAGGTACCGGGAGCTGGTGACCAGCGGAAACCGGGGGGCGGTGCTGGAAGTGCCCAGAGGGTAGGATCATCTGCGGGACGGAATCTGCAGGACGGAATTTGCGGACGGAGCCTCGGGCGGGGCTCCCGTGTTCCCCGGCAACAAACTTCGGCAAGAACCTGTAGGAAGCAGGTTGTAGGGGAAAATCACCATCCGGGCGATTTGCCCCTCGGAGGTGACTGCTTCAACAGGTTCTAAGCCTCGTTTGAAAAGCCGGGAAACACGGGAACCCCACCCGAGTCTCCTGAGTGCAGTTTTCGGATACGGGGGAGATTTGGGCAGAAGCAGATGCAGAGTATTGTCATACAGAAAGAGAGATAAAAACGGAAGATCGGGTTTTTTGTTCGAGATTCCGGAAAAATATTAGGTTAAGAAGGATAAACATCATGGAAAAGATCAGAACACGTTATGCTCCCAGTCCCACAGGAAAGATGCATGTGGGGAATCTGCGCTCGGCTTTGTATGAGTTTCTCATCGCAAAGCATGCCGGCGGTGACTTTATGCTCCGCATCGAGGACACCGATCAGGAACGCTTTGTGGAGGGTGCAACGGAGATTATTTATCGGACGCTGGAAAAGGCGGGACTTGAGCATGACGAGGGTCCGGACAAGGACGGCGGGTACGGTCCTTATGTGCAGAGTGAGCGCATGAAGACCGGCATTTACATGAAGTATGCAAAGGAGCTCATCGAAAAGGGAGAGGCGTATTATTGTTTCTGTGACAAGGAGCGTCTGGCCACGCTGAAGACGGAGGTGGTGGACGGGAAGACCATCTCGGTCTATGACAAGCACTGTCTGGGTCTGCCTAAGGAGGAGATCGAGGCGAATCTGAAGGCGGGGAAGCCCTTTGTCATCCGGCAGAACATCCCCAATGAGGGTACCACTACCTTCCACGACGAGCTCTACGGGGACATCACGGTGGAGAATGCGGAGCTGGATGACATGATCCTCATCAAGTCCGACGGGTATCCCACCTACAATTTCGCGAATGTGGTGGATGATCACACCATGAACATCACCCATGTGGTCCGGGGGAACGAGTATCTGAGTTCCTCGCCCAAGTATGTGAGACTGTATGATGCCTTCGGCTGGAAGGTGCCGGTGTATATCCATCTGCCCCTCATCACCGACGAAAACCATGCAAAGCTCTCGAAGCGCAGCGGTCATGCCTCCTTTGAAGACCTGACGGATGCGGGATTCCTGCCGGAGGCCATCATCAATTATGTGGCACTGCTGGGATGGAGCCCGGAGGACAACCGGGAGATCTTTTCCCTGCAGGAGCTGATCGAGGCCTTTGATTACAGAAGGATCAGCAAGTCTCCCGCGGTGTTTGACATCGTAAAGCTGCGGTGGATGAACGGGGAGT
>JAFYFY010000259.1 GCA_017543485.1 Lachnospiraceae bacterium
CAGGAAGTCAGTGAGCAAATATGCTCCCAAGATCATACAGATCACCATTGATCCCGAGAAGATCGGTGATGTGGTGGGTCAGAGAGGAAAGACCATCAATGAGATCATCGCCCGTACCGGCGTGAAGATCGACATCGACGATGACGGAAGAGTATCCGTCTGCGGCACCGACAAGGAAGGCATGGACAGAGCCGTGGAGATGATCAACATGATCGTCACCGACTTCGAAGAGGGCCAGGTCTTCAAGGGCAAGGTCGTCTCCATCAAGGAGTTCGGCGCTTTCGTCGAGTTCGCTCCCGGCAAGGAGGGCATGGTGCACATCTCCAAGATCGCCAAGGAGCGCGTGAACCGCGTTGAGGATTATCTGACCCTGGGTGATGTGGTCACCGTGGTCTGCCTCGGCAAGGACAAGATGGGCCGCATCTCCTTCAGCATGAAGGACGTGGCACAGAAGTAAATCCGTTTCACAAACCTGCAACAGAGGGCCCTCCGGGTCCTCTGTTTTTTTGTGGGGATGGGGGACGGTTCCTGGGGGTCGTGGACGGTTCCTGGGGATCAGGGACCGTCCCCCATCCCCACTTCTTAAGAAAATTTTAAGGAATTTGGGTTTTCGTCTTGCATTTTTCTCCCCCCTTTTCTATAATGAACTACAAGATGTTGTAAAAGGGCCCCGAATTTCCACTAAATATGCCAAAAACCAAGGTTGATAGCCCTTTGTATCAACTCTTTTTTTGGGAAAACGGGCCCGGAGGGGTACAGAAGAAGAGGGAGTGTGTGAGATGAAGATCCAGAAGAGAGACGGACGTATTGTGGAGTATGAGGCGGATAAGATCGTCCAGGCGATCCGCAAGGCCAACAATGAGGTGGCCAGGGACCAGCGGGCGGATGACGACCTGATCGACATGATCCTGCACGATGTGGAGGCAGAGGGGGCTGCCGGAGAGAAGCTGGGAGGAAAGGTCCTGAGCGTCGAGCATATCCAGGATATGATCGAGGAGCGGCTGGTCCAGCACAATAAGTATATCCTGGCGAAGACCTATATCGTCTATCGCTATCAGAGGAGCCTTCTGAGAAAGGCCAATACCACGGACGAGTCCATCTTAAAGCTCATCCGGAACGAGAACAAAGAGCTGGCAGAGGAGAATTCCAACAAGAATACCCGTCTGGCATCCACCCAGCGGGACTACATCGCGGGGGAGGTCTCCCGGGACGTAACGAAGCGCCTGCTGCTGCCGGATTATATCTCTCTGGCGCATGAGAACGGGGAGATCCATTTCCATGATGCGGACTATTTCATCCAGCCCATCTTTAACTGCTGCCTGATCAACATCGGGGATATGCTGGACAACGGCACCTCCATCAACGGCAAGATGATCGAGAGCCCCAAGAGCTTCCAGGTGGCCTGCACCGTCACCACCCAGATCATCGCTGCGGTGGCCTCCAACCAGTACGGCGGCCAGAGCGTGAACATCAAGCATCTGGGGAAATACCTGAGAAAGAGCCATGACAAGTTCATGCGCCAGATGGACGAAGAGTTCGGCGATACCATGAGCTATGAGGCCAAGAGCCGGGTGGTGCGGCTGCGTCTGCGGGACGAGCTTCGAAGCGGCGTCCAGACCATCCAGTACCAGATCAACACCCTGATGACCACCAACGGGCAGTCCCCCTTCGTCACCCTGTTTTTGCAGATCGACGAGAGCGACCCCTATGTGAACGAGACGGTGCAGATCATCGAGGAGATCCTGCGCCAGCGCATCGAAGGGACCAAGAACGAAAAGGGCGTCTATGTCACCCCGGCCTTCCCGAAGCTGGTGTACGTGCTGGATGAGAACAATTGCTTAAACGGCGGGAAGTACGATTACGTCACCCGTCTGGCGGCGGAGTGCTCCGCAAAGCGGATGTATCCCGACTATATCTCCGCAAAGAAGATGCGGGAAAACTACGAGGGCAATGTCTTTTCGCCCATGGGCTGCAGGAGCTTTCTGGCACCCTGGAAGGATGAGAACGGGAACTACAAGTTCGAGGGACGCTTCAATCAGGGCGTGGTGTCGTTAAACCTGCCCCAGATCGGGATCCTGGCCAGAGGGGATGAGAAGAAGTTCTGGGAGATCCTGGACAAGCGCCTGCAGATCTGTTTTGATGCGCTGATGTGCCGTCACAAGGCGCTGCTGGGCGTCACCAGCGATGTGAGCCCCATCCACTGGCAGTACGGCGCCATCGCGAGACTGAAGAAGGGAGAGAAGATCGACAAGCTCCTTTACGGCGGGTATTCCTCCATCTCCCTGGGGTACATCGGCCTCTATGAGGTTACCTACCTGATGAAGGGCTGCTCCCACACGGAGCCCGAGGGCAAGGAATTCGCCATGCGGGTGATGAAGGCTCTGAACGCTGCGGTGCAGCGCTGGAAGAAGGAGACCAACATCGGCTTCGCCCTCTACGGAACTCCGGCGGAGAGCCTGTGCTACCGCTTCGCCCGCATCGACCGGGAGAAGTTCGGCGACATCCCCAATGTCACGGACAAGGGATATTATACCAATTCCTACCACATCGATGTCCGGGAGCCCATCGACGCCTTCTCGAAGTTCCGCTTTGAGAGCGAGTTCCAGAACCTGTCCCTGGGCGGGGCCATCTCCTATGTGGAGGTCCCCAACATGACCCGGAACGTGACGGCGGTGGAGGATGTGATCCGCTTTATCTACGACAACATCCAGTACGGGGAGTTCAATACGAAGTCCGATTACTGCATGGTCTGCGGATACGACGGGGAGCTCATCATCGATGAAAATAACGAGTGGGTCTGCCCCCAGTGCGGGAACCGGGACCACGCGAAGATGAATGTCACGAGACGTACCTGCGGCTATCTGGGAGAGAACTTCTGGAACGCGGGAAAGACCAAGGAGATCAAGGCCAGAGTGCTGCACCTGTAAGATGAATTACGCTTCCATCAAAAAATATGATATCGCCGACGGTCCCGGGGTGCGGGTGTCCCTCTTTGTGAGCGGCTGTACCCATCATTGCAAGGGATGCTTTAACCCCGAGACCTGGGATTTTTGCTACGGCAGTCCCTACACGGAGGAGACGCAGAAAGAGATCCTGGAGGCCATGGCGCCGGAGTATATCCGGGGCTTTACCTGCCTGGGCGGGGAGCCCATGGAGCCCGCCAACCGGGGGACCGTGCTGGGGCTGCTCCGGGAGATCAGGGAGCGCTTTCCCGAAAAGAGTCTGTGGATCTACACCGGGTATCTGTTTGACAAGGACCTGCAGGAGTGGGCGAAGACCGACGGGGACGTGGCACAGATCCTGGAGCTGGTGGATGTGATGGTGGACGGAGAATTCGTCCTGGAAAAAAAGAACATCCGCCTTCCCTTCCGGGGATCCGAGAACCAGAGGGTCATCGATGTCCCCGCTTCGCTGGAAAGCGGATGTGTGGTTCTGTATGAACTTCCGGACAAACAGGCTTAACCTACCCGAAGAAGGGGAGCTTTCGCAGGGTTTCCGCCAGAGCGTTCAGGTTCTGGACCGCTTCCTGGAGCTGATCGAAATCGATGCCCTGCAAAGCGGTATTGATGGAGTCCACATCCAGGCTGTTTAACTGATCGCTCACCTGCTTCCAGTCCACGGAGGATGCCATCTGTTCGATGTCGGAGATGTTCTGGGCCACGGCCTTCATATCCACGCCGTTTAAGGCCTTCGCCGCCTGGGCGATGGGCTGGATCGTCTCCATGGCGGTTTTCGCGGCGGGCAGGACTTTGACTATCAGGATCCCGCCGGCGGTCAGTGTGGCCAGAAGGAGCACGGCGATGACAATGCACAGGATCTGTGTGATGCGAAGGGATGTCTTCAAACTTTTATAATCTTGTTCCGTCATGGGTTCCTCCTTTGTGCGCACTGCTTTGAAACGCTTGCGATTATAGCATGCCGGGAGGAAAATGGCAAACCGCGGAGGCCGGACTTGGACAGCCTTTTTCGATATGAAGAGCATAAATGCATCAAGGTACTGGCCGCCCTGGCGAGTCTGTTTCTCACCGCCCTGGCGGGCTTTTTGCTGTATGAGAGCATCCGTTTTACCGGAGTGAACGCAGTGGGGGAGGAGCGTGTGGAGCTGCTTTCCGATGCGCCGAGGATGCGCATTTTGCAGCTCTTTGTCTTTGCCCTCATCCTCTTTGCCTGCAGCATCCTGGGGAGGATCCTGCGGCTTCGCCTGGGGGAGGCCGGGTTTCGGGTGGCTGCCCGGAGGGGGATCCGGATCCTTACCGCAGCGGTGCTGATCCTGGTGCCCCTGACCTGTGAGATCTTGCTGCGGATGACGGATCAGGGGCTTCTGCCGGACGATACGGGGATCTGCTGGTCCACTGCCATGCAGTTTGCGGACGGGGACTATTCCATGCTGGAGCATCTGGGGTATCTGGCCAGGTACCCGCAGCAGCTGGGGATCGTGGCCCTGGACGAGCTGCTCCTTCGCCTCTTCGGGCAGGAGGGATATGGGGTGTTCTTCCGGATCAACGCCCTGTTTTATGTCTTTCTCATCCTGGGAGGGACCAGGCTCACCGCGCTCCTGGCCGGGGAGGAGAGGCGCCCCTCGGCGGAGGGGATCTGGCTTCTTTTGTGCCTTTGCAATCTGCCCCTCTTTTTCTATGTGAACTACCAATACGGTGAAGTGGCTTCCGCCATGGGGCTGGTGCTGACAGCCTGGGCAGTGGCGGAGTTTGAGCGCGCGGAGCGCATCCGGGACAGGGTCCTTTGCTGCGCTGCCGGGTTTGCGGCATTGGCGGTGGGGGTCCTGCTGCGCCGAAATACGGTGCTGGTGGTGATCGCCGCCGTGGCGGTGCTTCTTTTGGAGGCCCTGGCGACAAGACGCCTTCGGGATCTGGTGCTGGCAGGGGTGCTGGTGCTGGCCGCCTTCCTGCCCTTTTTCCTTCTCTCCGAGTATTATGCGGCCCGGTCCGGCGTCCGGACGCAGGAGGGGATGAGTCCGTACCTGCACATCACCATGGGGCTGGAGGATGACTGGAACGGTCCCGGGTGGTATACCAACCGGAACCAGGAGATTTATTTTGCATATGACGGGGACCGGGAGATCTGTGAGCAGGTGGCAAAGGACCGGATCCGGCAGCAGCTGTCGGACCTTCGGCAGGACCCTGCCGCGGCCCGGGATTTCCTGAAGCGAAAGCTCCTGACCCAGTGGGCGGAGCCCTCCTATGACAGTCTGTTCTGCACGTTCCATCCCAAGGGGGACGGATCCGGCGGGGATGCCTTTGCGGAGTCCCTGACACGGGAGCCCCGGTCCGGCAGGCTCTGGAGCTTTCTGAACGGCTATCAGGCTCTTGTCTATTTCGGATTTTTGCTGTATGCTTGCGGAGCGGCCACAGCGCTCCTTCGAAGGAAGGGATGGGAGGCCTATACCCCCTTAAAATGGACCGCGGGGATCCTGCTGCTGGGGGGATTCGCGTTCAGCATCCTCTGGGAGGCAAAGAGCCGCTACATCGTGGAATATGAGACCCTGATGCTGCCTCTGGCGGCGGTGGGGCTGGCCGGGCTCACTGGCACCTTCGGACGGCTCCTGGGGGGCGCGGAGGAGGCCGGCGCAGACGGCAGTCATGACGGCGGCGGAGCGGGCAGGCGCGGCGGATATGGCGGCGCGGATCCCGGAAAACGCGGCGGATCCGGCGGACGCGGGAACGGCGCCGGCACGGCGGGAAACAGACGGACCGGGAATCCCCGGAACCGAAAGGAGAGAAAATGAGTTCAAAGGGAAGCCACCGGGAGAGCCTTTGCCCGGAAATGCAAAAGCACAGTGAGGAGATGGTCCGAAAAATGGGCCGAAACGACCCCTGCTGGTGCGGAAGCGGAAAAAAGTACAAGGCCTGCCATGCGGCCTTTGACGACAAACTGAAAAAATACAAGCTGCAGGGCGCTCTGGTGCCCCAGCACGAGATCTTAAAGACCCCGGAGCAGATCGAAAAGATCAAAGAAAGCTGCAAGATCAACATCGCCATTCTGGATGAGGTGGGACGGCAGATCCGGGAGGGAATGCCCACCAGCGAGATCGATGACATCGTGGCCCGGATGACGAAGGAGGCGGGAGCCATCGCCGCGCCCTTAAACTACGAGGGCTATCCCTACAGTGTATGCACCTCCGTGAACGAGCAGGTCTGCCACGGTTTTCCCTCAAAGGATGTGATCTTAAAGAGCGGGGACATTGTGAATGTGGACTGCTCCACCATCCTGAACGGCTTTTTCTCCGATTCCTCCCGGATGTTCTGCATCGGGGAAGTGAGCGAAGAGAAAAAGAAGCTGGTGGAAACCGTGCGGGAGGCTGTGTATGAAGGCCTGAAGCAGGTAAAGCCCTGGGGGCACCTGGGAGATATGGGGCAGGCGGTCCATGACTACTGCTATGAGCGGGGATACACCATCGTCCGGGAGATCGGCGGACACGGCGTGGGACTGGAGTTCCACGAAGATCCCTGGGTGAGCTACCACAGCAGAAAAGGCACGGAGATGCTGCTGGTGCCGGGGATGATCTTTACCATCGAGCCCATGGTGAACCTGGGGCGGGAGGAGATCGTCACGGACGAAGCCAACGGATGGGAGGTCTCCACAAAGGACGGAAAGCCCTCCGCACAGTGGGAGATCATGGTGCTGGTCACCGAGGACGGAAACGAAGTCCTTTGCTGGTAAAAGCGGGATACAAGTCCCTTGACTTTTTCCCTCCGATATGGTTAAGTAGAAAACATAGAGCAACCGATTGCGCAAAGCGTTTTCCCAGTGCGTTTCGGGGTTTCGGCAAAGGATTTCCATATTTTCCAAAAAGGAGGCAGGAATGGACGACAGATTTATCGTAAACATCATCCACCGCCCCGAGATGGTCCCGGAGTACTCCGCCACCGTCACCGGGCAGGGGAAGGAAGAGGATATCGGGGACAAAAAGCTCCTGACGGAGTCCCTGGATATCTTCCGGACGCAGCAGAGGCTGGCGCATGAAAACGGCCTGAAGGTCACGATCCAGATGACCTACGCATCCCTCTTTAACGATGAGGCCGTGGAGATCGCAAAGCACGATCATGAGACCTACGGGGATGAGATCGCCCTGAGCCTTCTGGGGCTTCCCTGCGAGCAGTTCCGGGAAAAGTACAAGACCAAGGACTTCTGCATCTGGATGTTCTCCATGGAGGACAAAAAAGCCATCGTCCGGGATGTGTTCGGAAAGTTCCATGAGCGCTTCGGATTCTACCCCGAGTCCACCGGCTCCTACTACATGGATGCGGACCTGATCAATTTCATCAAGGCCGAGTACCCCAGCGTCAAATGCGCCGTGGCCAACTGCTGGGAGGAGGGGCCGAAGGCCTACCACACCTGCAACAATTCCTGGTACACCCTCTTTGACGGAGGCCCCTGGGCGCCCTGGATCCCTTCGAAGCAGAACACCCATGCTCCGGCGGCCAACGAGGCGGAGGATTCCGGCATCGTCGCCATCCCCCATCTGTCCAGAGACCTCATCGCCTGCTATGACGGCAACGGCTCCAACTTCGGGACCCATCCCCAGAATGTCCTGCGGGGGATGATCTACGACAGCAAGACCTGGGAGTATCCCTATCTGTACAACCTCATCGACCAGTACCGGGATCTGGCCAAGTATAACAACGGCTATGCCTACAACATGATGTTCGTGGGACCGGGCTGGATGAACAAGATGGGCCGGTGGGAAGCACCCTATGAGCTGCTCCTTCAGTCCTACAGCGATGGTTGCAAATACTACGGGGATCTGAAAAAAGAAGGAAAGCTCCAGGACATGACCATGTCCGAGTTTGCGGATCACTACCGCAAAAAGAAGACCTACACCGAGCCGGAATGCGCCCTGTGGAGAGACATCCTCTATGGCTCCGACAAGCAGCTTTTCTGGTACTGCGATCCCTTTATGAGAGCCTGCGTGAACATGGATCAGGGCGGTGCCATCGTGGATCTTCGCCCCTATGCGGCGAAGCTGGAATGGCCCGTGGGCATCGGCACGAAGCATGTCCAGGATGCCTCCTATCCCTTCCTTATCCAGGAAAAATACCGGGCAGGGTATTTTACCCACTACGCGGGAGAGGGGACCGTCCGCAGTGCAAAGCTCTCCTACAAGGGCGAGGAGGTGGATCTGTGCCTCACCCCCACCAAGGCCCATTTCTCGGAAGAAATGCTGCCTGACGGGAAAAAGACCAGGATCCTCACCCTGGATCCCGTCACCATCGAGTTCCGGGGGCTGACGGTCAAGCTCCTGACGAAGGAGTATTTCGAGGAAGGGTCCTCCGCCATCCGCATCGAACGCACCGTGCTGGAGATGAGCGATCCAAACGCGGAGGTTTCCTTAAACGAATACATGGTGGCCTGCTACGGCACCACGGAGTATCCAGAGGACATGACCTGCGTACGCCTCTCCGCAAAGAAGGGGAGCGAGGAAAAGACCCTGCGGTACGAGTACAAATGCAGGGAGGAATCCCTGCAGGATGCGGAGGAAGTGGCTGCGGTGATCCCCGCCATCGAAACAAAGGTCTCCATGACGGCAGACGCCGGGGCGGAAGGGTACTTTAAGGAAGGATACGCATTTTCTCCCATGTTCACACTGGGCTACCGCAAAACCATCAGGGATAAGGAGGTGTTTTCCACATGGCTCAACTTACAAAAGGCAGATTAAACTACAGATGTCCCTCCTGCTTCCTGCGGGACCTGGACATCGACATGTTCTATGACAAAGAGACAGGGATCTACAGCTGCATCCGCTGCCAGTACAGAGGCACGGAGCAGGATGTGCTGGAAAAAAACGAGATCGTACGGATCCGCTACGGCGCCATGCACAAGCGCTTTGACAAGTTCGATTTTGACTGAGGCGGGAAAAACGCACGGCAAAAACGGAAAAAGAAAAGGATGCGCGGGGAGACCTGCGCATCCTTTTTGTGTCTGTATCCGGCTGTCTGTTTCAGACTATCTGGTGTCT
Source organism: Lachnospiraceae bacterium (assembly GCA_017543485.1). GTDB lineage: Bacteria > Bacillota > Clostridia > Lachnospirales > Lachnospiraceae > AC2028. The sequence continues at coordinate 8,975 of JAFYFY010000259.1, forward strand.
TCCTCTGCCTTTTCGATCTCGGTGGCGGGATCGGAGAAGCCCATGAGGATCGCTGCAAGGCCGTTGCCGTAGCGGTCGAACATGGCGCAGGGGATGGAGATGCTGTCGTCGATGATCTCGGTGGGGATCACATCCAGACCCTTGGTGTTCACATAGCACTTGTAGCGGACTTCCCCGTCGGAGAAATCCATCTCGAAGTTGCCGTTGCGCAGGCCGTAGTTGGCTCTGGCCAGGTACTCGTTCACGGTGTTGCGCACTTCGGTATCCGCATTGAGCTTGCAGATCGCGTAGACGGAGTAGCCATTGTCGTTGAAGTTTACATACAGCTGGATGGACTGGAGCTTGCACTTGAGATTCACACCGCACTTGATGAAGCAGCGTTCGTCGTTATAGTCATAGTTCCAGTCGTCGGAGTCGAGAAAATCCCTGACCGCAGATACAATTTCGCTTTTTGTCATTGTAAAGGTACTCCTTTCCAAAAATAGTACGTTCATTATAACACAGCCCCGGTCAAAATACACAAAAGAAGTTGAAGAAAAGTGAAATTTGTTGTAAACTTTTCTTGAATACAAGAGGGGGTGCGCCTTGCAGGCTTCTGCGGTGCTACGAGGGGGAAATATGGCGAATTTCAAGGTTCTGATCACGGGGAAAAACACGCTGGTGATCGATGACTTTTTTGATCATCTCCGGGACAGTTTCTATACCATGAGCACATCCATGCGGTATGATGACATCATCCACCATCTGGACGTGTTCAAGCCCGACATCATGGTCTACTGCCTCTACAATGAGAAGCCCGAGGATGTGAGCCGGGTGCTGGAGATCAAGAGACGCCTGGCGAGAGAGGATATCCCCTTCGTCATCATCGGCACCCGGGAAGAGTGCGATGACTTCCAGAGAGAGACCGTCTACATGGCGGACATCACCCTGACCAAGCCCCTGGCAGCCGCCACCATCCAGAAACAGATCACTGCCTATATGCATGAAAAAAAATCCGCGGAGGAGGCGAAGGAGCAGGCCGCAAAGGAAGCCTACGAGCAAAGACAGCATGCCGCAGCCGCAGGAAGCGCATCCTTCACAGCCCCTGCCGGTGCCAAGAAGAAATCTGTGCTGGTCATTGACGATGATCCCATGATGCTCAAGCTCATCAAGGAGCATCTGAGTGAGATGTATGACGTATCCACCGCCATCAGCGGAAAGATCGCATACAAGTACCTGGAGACCCGGACCCCGGATCTGATCCTGCTGGACTATGAGATGCCCGTGGAGAACGGACCGGCGGTTTTGGACCACATCCGGGTCATGGGAGGCCAGGAGGACGTACCGGTGGTGTTCCTCACCGGCGTCACCGACAGGAACCGCATTGCGGAAGCGCTGAAGATGAAGCCCCAGGGGTACCTCCTGAAGCCCATCGACCGGGTGAAGCTCATGGAGACCGTGGGGAACTTCATCAGATAAGAACGGAATATATGATGTGAAGGGGCATTCTTCGGGATGCCCCTTTGCTTGAGGGGCCAGGTCCCATTACAGATCTGTGACATTTCGTAACAAATTTGTAATGGGGCCTGGCCCCTCAAATTCGTAAATTCGTCACAGGCTAAACACAATTTGAACACAAACTTCCGGTATTCTCATACCATCACATCAAACGAAAGGAGAATCCCATGAGAGAGGATTACAGGCATGAGATCAAGCATGAGATCACATACGCGGATCTTCTGACCATCAGACAACGGATGCGGATCATCGCCGAGCCCGATGCACATGCAAAGGACGGGACCTACTTCATCAGGAGCCTGTATTTTGATACACCGCAGGATACGGCGCTTCGGGAAAAGATCGCGGGGACCGCGGTGCGGCAGAAATTCCGGATCCGGTCCTACAATCAGGACCCAGGGTTTATCCGGCTGGAAAAAAAGAGCAAGTGGAACGGCCTGGGAACCAAGGACATGGCGAAGCTGACGGAGGAAGAGACCCGCAGCATCATCGCCGGAGACACCGCCTGGATGGCGGAGGATGAAAGAGAACTGGTCCGGGAGCTCTACACCCAGATGAAGACCACTCTCTTAGAGCCAAGGACCATTGTGGATTACACGAGACAGCCCTTTACCTACAGACCCGGGAATGTCCGTGTGACACTGGACTACAACATACGCACCGGCCTTCGGTCCACGGACTTTTTCGACTACGAACGGCCCACCATCCCGGTGAAGGATTCCCCCATCATCCTGGAGGTCAAGTGGGACGGCTTTCTCCCGGAGGTGATCCGGGATGCGGTACAGATCGAAAAAAGAGCCGGTGCGTATTCCAAATACATGGCATGCAGGATGTATGACTGAGCCGGAAGGCCCTCACAACAGAAAAAAAGGAGAATAAGAACATGACTTTCAGCGATATCTTTAAATCAAGCTTCCTCGAGAATGTGACCAGCGTCAGCATGCTGGATATGGTGCTGGCCATCGCCCTGGCCTTCGGGCTCGGGATGTTTATCTTTTATGTGTACAAGAAAACCTGCTCCTCGGTGATGTTTTCCACCAGCTTCGGAGTGACCCTGG
>JAFYFY010000260.1 GCA_017543485.1 Lachnospiraceae bacterium
AACTTCCTGCTGCCGGGTCTGCAGGATCTGTGCGTCTCCAGGACCTCCTTCAAATGGGGGATCCCCGTGGACTTCGACGAAAAGCACGTGGTCTATGTGTGGCTGGATGCGCTGAGCAACTACATCACCGGCATCGGCTATGACGCGGACGGGGACAGCTCCGAGGAGTATAAAAAGTACTGGCCCGCGGATCTGCACCTCATCGGCAAGGACATCATCCGCTTCCATACCATCTACTGGCCCATCTTCCTGATGGCGCTGGGCGAGCCTCTTCCGAAGCAGATCTTCGGACACCCCTGGCTGTTACAGGGCGGCGAGAAGATGAGCAAGTCCAAGGGAAATGTCATCTATGTGGATGACCTCATCGGAGTCTTCGGCGTGGATGCCATCCGGTATTTCGTGATCCATGAGACCCCTTACGAGAACGACGGCGTCATCACCTGGGAGCTGATCGTGGAGCGGTACAATTCCGACCTGGCCAACACCCTGGGGAACCTGGTGAACCGCACCGTCTCCATGAGCAACAAATATCTGGGCGGGACCGTGGCCGACAAGGGCGTTGCGGATCCTGCCATCGACGATGATCTGAAGAAGGTGGTGACAGGGGCCTATGACAGAGTGGAGGAAAAGATGGACACCCTCCATGCGGCGGATGCCCTGACTGAGATCTTCGCCATCTTCAAGCGCTGCAACAAATACATCGACGAGACGGAGCCCTGGAAGCTGGGCAAGGACCCGGCGCAGGCGGACCGTCTTTCCACCGTGCTCCACAACCTGTGCGAGGGCATCCTCATCGGCGCATCCCTCCTGGCACCCTTTATGCCGGAGACCGCGGAAAAGATCGCTGCTCAGCTGGGAATGAAGCTGCGGGGCTTTGACGAACTGGGATCCTTCTCCCAGACGGAGACGAAGGTGACCGACTCGCCGGAGATCCTCTTTGCCAGACTGGATGAGGCCGAGATCCTGGAGAAGGCCGCAAAGATCCAGGAGCAGCAGCGGGCGGAGTTCTTGGCACAGCAGGAGACCGCCAGAGCAAACCTGGTGAAGGCCGGCAGGATGACCCAGGAAGAGGCGGACGCCCTTCGGAAGGCACAGCTGGAGGCACTGGGCGGAGCGAAAGGCGCGGACCAGGCTCCCGCGGAGGGGGCGGCTCCCCAGGTGGAAGCCAAACCGGCCATCACCTATGATGATTTTGCAAAGTGCCAGTTCCAGATCGGGGAGATCGTAAAGTGCGAGGAGGTACCCAAGTCCAAGAAGCTCCTGTGCTCCCAGGTTCGGATCGGAAATGAGACCAGACAGATCCTCTCCGGGATCAAGCAGTACTATTCTCCCGAGGAGATGGTGGGCAAGAAGGTGCTGGTGCTGGTGAACCTGGTTCCGAGACAGATGGCGGGCCTGACCTCCGAAGGCATGCTCCTTTGCGCGGAGGATGCGGACGGAAATCTGGCACTGATGACTCCCGAGAAGGCCATGCCCAGCGGTGCGGAGGTATGCTAGATGAGAAAAGAAGAGTTTTTCTATGACTCCAGAGACGGCCAGACCAGGATCCATGCGGTGAGATACCTGCCGGAGGAGTCTGCGTTAAAGGACGGAAAACCGGTGGCGATCTTCCAGATCGTCCACGGTATGGAAGAATACATCGAGCGCTATGAGGGTTTTGCGGAGTTCCTGACGGGCAAGGGCTTTCTGGTCATCGGCGAGGACCATCTCGGACATGGCAAGACCGTGACCGAAGGCGGCACCTACGGGTATTTCTGCGAGACGGATCCCGCCACCGTGGTGGTCCGGGACGTTCACCGGTTAAAGAAGCTGACCCAGGAGCAGTACCCCGGTGTCCCCATCATCCTCATGGGGCACAGCATGGGCTCCTTTATCGTGCGCAACTACATCTGCCGGTACGGCACCGGGATCAAAGCCGCCATCATCATGGGCACGGGGATGCTCCCCGCAGGCACCGTGAAGCTGGCAGCAGGCATCGCGGCGCTCCAGAACAAATGCCTGGGACCGAAGCACAAGGCCACGCTCCTTCGGAAGATGAGCTTTGCCGGGTACTTCAAGAAGATCCCCCACAAGGCCACGGATTGCGACTGGCTCTCCAGAAACGACCGGAATGTCCAGGCGTATATCGCGGATCCCCTCTGTGGCTTCAGGTTTACCGTCAACGGGTACATGACCCTCTTTGAACTCATCACCCGGATGCAGGACGAGGAGGATGTGAAGAAGATCCCCCAGGAGCTTCCGGTGTATCTGGTCTCCGGAGAGGAAGACCCGGTGGGCGCCTTCGGCGAGGGTGTCCGGGAGACCCGGGACGCGCTGAAGATGGCCGGGCTCCGGGACGTGACCATGAAACTCTATCAGCATGACCGCCATGAGATCCTGAACGAAGACGATCACAGGCTGGTGGAAGAGGAGCTGTACCAATGGGTGATGAGCAAGATCAGCTGAGCAAGCCCGGCCTGCCCGAAAAGCAGGAGCGGCTGGCACGGTACGAATTCCGCTGGGCGCGGGAGGAGGACTGGCGCGGAGCGGTCACCATGATCTGGAAATCCTTCATGGAATCCGAGGGAAAAGAATACTCCCGGGAGGGTGTGAAGAGTTTCTTTGAATTCATCACGGATGATGATATCTATAAGGCGTTTCTGGTGGGAAGCTATCAGATGCTCCTGGCCCTGGACGGGACACGCATCATCGGAGCGGCCACGGTCCGAAACCGCAACCGGCTCTCCCTTCTGTTCGTGGACGGGGAGTATCAGAGGCAGGGCGTGGGACAGACCCTGGTGGAGCTGTTTTGCGGATATCTGAGGGATGAGCTCGGAGAGCGGGAGCTGGTGGTGAAAGCGGCGCCTCCCGCCGTGGGATTTTATCAAAAACTGGGATTTGCGGTGACGGATGCACAGCAGGACTATGCCGGCATCCGCGTGATCCCGATGGAAAGAAGATTGGAAAAATGAAGCTGTTTAATCTCGACAGTCCGCTGATCCAGTTCCTGAGCAAGATGGCGGATCTGATGTGGGTAAATATCCTGACCCTGATCCTGTGCCTGCCTATCGTGACGGCGGGAGCGGCCCTGACGGCCATGCACTATGTGTGCCTGAAGATCGTCCGGGACGAGGAATGCTATATCACCAAGTCCTTTTTTCACTCCTTTAAGGAGAATTTCCTGCAGTCCACCGGACTGTGGCTCATCATGCTCTTTATCGCCGGGGTGCTGGGAACGGACCTGTATCTGATGTACCTGCAGGCCATCCAGGTTCCTGCCGTGATCCGGATCGTGATCATCGCCATCACGGTCTTTGCGGTGCTCATCGGGCTCATGGTCTTTCCGATCCAGGCGAAGTTCACCAACCCCATCCGGGGTACCCTGAAGAACGCGCTGATTGTGACTATGCTGCAGTTCCCGAAGGTGCTCCTGATGCTGGTGCTCTATCTGCTGCCCTTTGTGCTGGCATACTTTTTCCTGCAGATCTTCCCGGTGGTGGTCCTTCTGGGACTGTCCCTGCCGGCCTTTGTCAGCGCTATGCTGTACAACAAGATCTTTAAGAAGATGGAGGACAGATACTACGAAGCGCATCCCGAGGCCAATGACCCGGGTGCGGAGGATGAACACATCTTCAGCGATACGCCACTGATCCCGGAAGACCGGACCGGTGCGGAAAAATGATCGAAAGCTCCATTAGGGATACGGGGACACGGGTATGACGGAAAACAAAAAACTGCAAAAGGTCTTTATCATCGGAGGAGCTTCGATCTTTGTGCTCTGCGTGATCGCCTGGGTCGTGGTGGTCGTGGGGATCAGGGACACAAAGAAGACCATTTCCGAGCTTCTGCAGGACAATGTGGCGGTGCAGCTTTCACAGGCTGTGGACCGGATGAACCTGCAGTTCCAGAAGGTGCGCGCAGGCGCGGAGATCCTGGGGGCACTGGAGACGGAGCCGGAGTATCTTCCTGCCGAGGAGCTTCAGACGCTCCTGACCACCGTGACGGGGAACTGCGGCGCCTACAGGAGCTGCTATGTGGACCTGGCGGGGCTTGGAAGCGATGATACGGGGAACGAGATCGACCTGTCCGGTGCGGATTACTTCCCGGAGCTGGCGGGTATGAGCGACGGCTTCCTGCGGGCCACCAACGATGGCTTCACCAGCAAGGGGGCCATCGTCTATCTGAAGGCCGTGGGAGAGTCCGGTTATTTTCTGGTGTTCGTGGACAAGAAGGTCTTTGATCAGGTACTGACGGATCTGGCGATGGAGGAGTATCTCTTCTACGCGCTGATAGACCAGTCACATGCCATGATCCTCAGCGGCGGAGCCTACTCCCAGAGCGGTTTTCTGTACGGGGATCTCTGGAACAACTTAAAGGACCATTCCGTCACCGCGGACTGGTATATCTTCTCCCAGCGCATCGGATCCGCCCGGGAGGCGGAGCTGGACGCCACCAAGGACAAGGAGAGCATCCACATCTTCTCGGTGCCCGTGGAAAACACGGATTGGACGCTGATGGTGGGCCTGAGCCCGGAATATGCGGAAGGGTACATGGTGGAGATGTCCGCCGGATATGAGCGGACCCGGGTGGCGGTGTTCCTGCTCCTTCTGATGGTGGTCCTCACCTACCTGACCCTGTGCCTGATCATCGCACATCAGACCAGAGAGCGCGCCAGAGAGCTGGGGGACAAGGCGGATACGGACCAGCTCACCGGTCTTTCCAACAAGGTGGCCACGGAGCTCCTCATCAAGGATTACATGGCCAAGAATCCCGGCAGCCAGGCGGTCTTTATCCTCATCGATGTGGACAACTTCAAAAAGATCAACGATACCATGGGACACGCCTTCGGCGACGAGGTGCTGCGGAATCTGGGCATCCGTCTCCGCTCCCTGTACCGGATGAACGATATCATCGGGCGTCTGGGAGGCGACGAGTTCTGTGTCTTCTTAAAGGATATCCGGGACGAGGAGATTATCCGGCGGGAGGCCGGAAAGCTCCTGACCTTCTTCCGGGATTTCGAGGTGGGAGAGTACGTGAAGTACTCCGTCACCGGAAGCCTCGGCGCCGCCATCTTCCCCAGGGAGGGTGCCTCCTTCGAGGACCTGTATAAAAACGCGGATACCGCGCTGTACGCGGCCAAGCACGGCGGCAAGAACCAGCTGATCTTCTACGCGGATACCCGGGAGACCCACGAAAAGAGCGAATAGGCAAATTGACCATAGGAGAGGACGGATTTTCGGCAGATTGTACAGAGGCCGGAAAAACCGTCCTTTTCCTGTGGCAAAATCCACAAATTCCCCGGAAATCTTTGTGAAAATGTGTGCTAGCCAATCCCGGGGGCTCCCGGTTAGAATGGTAAAGGAATTTGTAACAGCCATACCGGTATGCCGGTGTGGAAAACCAAAAAGCCAGAAAGGGGAATATCACCATGGCAAGTCTTTCTTTAAAGCACATTACGAAGGTTTATCCCAACGGTTTCGAAGCTGTTAAGGATTTCAACCTGGAGATCAAGGATCAGGAGTTCATCATCTTCGTCGGTCCCTCCGGATGCGGAAAGTCCACTACGCTTCGTATGATCGCCGGACTGGAGGACATTTCCTCCGGTGAGCTCAAGATCGGCGACAAGATCATGAACGATGTCGAGCCCAAGGACCGCGATATCGCAATGGTCTTCCAGAACTACGCTCTGTACCCGCACATGTCCGTCTATGACAACATGGCATTCGGTCTGAAGCTCCGCAAGGTTCCCAAGGATCAGATCGACAAGATGGTCAAGGAAGCAGCCAAGATCCTGGACCTGACCGCACTCCTCGACCGGAAGCCCAAGGCTCTGTCCGGTGGTCAGAGACAGCGTGTCGCCATGGGACGTGCAATCGTGCGTAACCCCAAGGTCTTCCTGATGGACGAGCCTCTGTCCAACCTGGATGCAAAGCTTCGTGTTCAGATGAGAATCGAGATCGCAAAGCTGCACCAGAGACTGGGCACCACCATCATCTACGTCACCCACGACCAGACCGAAGCTATGACCCTGGGCGACCGGATCGTCGTTATGAAGGACGGTGTCGTGCAGCAGGTCGACTCTCCTCAGAACCTGTATGAGAAGCCCGGCAACCTGTTCGTCGCAGGTTTCATGGGATCTCCTCAGATGAACTTCCTGGATGCAACCGTGAAGGTGCAGGGCGATGTGGCAAACCTGGAGATCGCAGGACACAGCATCCCGCTTCCTCCCGCAAAGTCCAAGAAGCTGATCGAGGGCGGCTACGACGGAAAGATCGTCACCTTCGGTATCCGTCCCGAGGATGTGTATGATTCCGAGATGTACATCGAGGCATCTCCGCAGAGCGTTTTCGAGTCCACCGTCAAGGTGTACGAGCTGATGGGCGCGGAAGTCTTCCTGTATTTCGATCTTGAGGAGTTCCCCATCACTGCAAGAGTCGATCCTCGTACCACTGCAAGACCGGGCGACACCATCAAGTTCGCAATCGATATCGAGAAGATTCACGTCTTCGACAAAGAGACCGAGCAGACCATTACCAACTAGTTTTCAGACCAAAGCACACAGGGGGCGGTTCCAAACGGAACCGCCCCTTTTTAGGCAATCGGACAAAAGAAGGTGTCATTCCCATGGACAGACGGGAAAAAATGCTGAATACACCGGTGCCGGAACTGATCCTGCGGCTTTCGGTGCCCACCATCATCAGTATGCTGGTGACGGGGATCTACAATTCCGCGGATACCTATTTCGTGGGAAGGATCTCCACACAGGCCACCGCCGCCGTGGGACTGGTTTTCTCCGTGATGGCCATCATCCAGGCCATGGGGTTTTTCTGCGGACACGGCTCCGGCAATTATCTCGCACGGAAGCTGGGCTCCGGCGAACATGAGGAGGCGGAGCGGATGGCCTCCACGGGATTTGCCCTGGCGCTGATCATCGGCGTGAGCATCGCGGTGGCGGGAAATCTCTTTGCGGAGCGCATCGCCGGCTGGATCGGGGCCACCCCCACGACTCTGGAGGATACGGTGCTCTACATGCGGATCATCCTGCTGGGTGCCCCCTTTACCATGGGGCAGTTCGTCATCAACAACCAGCTCCGGTTTCAGGGCAGTGCGGTTTATGCCATGGTGGGGCTGATGTGCGGAGCGGTGATCAATCTCGTGCTGGATCCGCTGCTGATTCTGGTGTGCGGCATGGGAGTCGCGGGAGCGGCCATCGCCACCATCGGCGGACAGTTCATCAGCTTCTGTGTCCTCCTTGTGGGGAGCAGACGCGGGGAGAATATCCGGCTTCGCATCTCGGATGTGCGGCTGAACGGACACTTCCTGCTGGAGATTGTCAACGGCGGGATCCCGTCCCTGTTCCGGCAGGGGCTGGCCGCGGTTTCCACCCTGCTTCTCAACAAGGCTGCCGGGTCCATCGGCGGGGATGCTGCCATCGCCGGGATGAGCGTGGTGACCCGGGTGATGATGCTGGTCTCCTCGGCCCTCATCGGTTTCGGCCAGGGATACCAGCCGGTATGCTCCTTCAACTACGGAGCGGAGCGAAAGGACCGGGTGCGGGAGGGATACTTTTTCTGCACCCTGTACGGGACCCTCTTTCTGTGCATTGTGGCGGCGCTGTGCATCCGGTTCCCGGCACAGATCATCGGATGGTTCCGGGATGATCCGGAGGTCATCGAGGTGGGACGGAAAGCCCTGTTTTACCAGGCCTGTGCCCTTCCCCTTCTGGCCACCAGCGTGATGACCAATATGATGCTGCAGTCCATCGGAAAGGGTGTGAAGGCTTCCATCACATCCTCCGCGAGAAACGGGATCTTCTTTATCCCTATGATCCTGCTGCTGCCGCGGCTCTTCGGGCTCTTTGGCGTAGAGATCGCCCAGGCCTGTGCGGATGTACTCTCCATCGGCCTGTCCGTCCCCTTTGCGGTATCGGAGCTTCGGACGATGAAATCATAAAAGTGACAAAACTGTCAGGAAAGGAACGGACGAAAAGTGAGTGAGATGATTGAGATCAGATGGCACGGAAGAGGCGGCCAGGGTGCAAAGACCGCCAGTCAGCTTCTGGCCGACGCTGCCTTTATGGCAGGCAAGTATGTACAGTCCTTCCCGGAGTACGGGCCGGAGCGCTCCGGAGCGCCCATCACGGCCTACAACCGGATCTCGGAGGAGCGCTGCTCCGTGCATTCGAACATCTACGACCCGGACTATGTGGCGGTGGTGGATGAGACGCTGCTGGAGAGCGTGGATGTCACCGGAGGCCTGAAGACTTCCGGCGCCATCATCATCAATTCCGCAAAGAGCCCGGATGAGTTAAAGCCTCATCTGCGGGGCTATGCGGGCAGGGTCTGCACCATCGATGCCCGGGAGATCTCTCAGCGAAATCTGGGGGCCTATTTCCCCAACACCCCCATGCTGGCGGCGGTGGTGGCGGTCAGCGGATGCGTGGACCGGGAGCAGTTCCTGAAGGATATGGAAGAATCCTACCGGCACAAATTCGCCAAAAAGCCCCAGGTGGTGGAGGGAAACCTCAAATGCCTGCGGGAGGCCATGGATGAGGTCAGATACGGAGCGTGACCGGATGTGCAAAGACGGCTCTCCCCGCATAGGAGCGGTGACGGAGCCGAAAAGGAAAGAGGACGAATATGAAAAAAGCAGCCGAGATCAATGAACAGATCCCCTGGCAGGAGGTGACGGTAGGGTGCGAGATCTACGAGCCCGGAACCAGCCGCCTGACAAAGACCGGTGAGTGGAGATCCCGCACGCCGGAGTGGATCAGGGAAAAATGCAAGCAGTGCCTGCTCTGCGCGCCGTTTTGTCCCGATGCCTCCATCCCAGTGGAGGACGGAAAGCGCGGCGAGTTTGACTATGATCACTGCAAAGGGTGCGGCATCTGTATCAAGGCCTGCCCCTTTAACGCCATCACCTGGAGGGAGGACGCATGAGTATCAGAGAACGCTTATCCGGAAACGAGGCCATCGCAACGGCCATGCGTCAGATCAACCCCGACGTGTTTGCCATGTTCCCCATCACGCCCTCCACGGAGATCCCGCAGTATTTTGCCCAGTATGTGGCGGACGGAAAAGTGGACACGGAGTTTATCTGTGTGGAGAGTGAGCACTCCTCCCTCTCTGCCTGCCTGGGAGCGGAGGCTGCCGGGTGCCGTGCGGTAACGGCCACCTCCTCCGCGGGACTGTCCTTTATGAACGAGGTGCTGTATGTGGCGGCATCCTCCCGCCTGCCGGTGGTGCTGGCGGTGTCCTGCCGGGCACTGACGGGCCCCATCAACATCAATCACGACTATTCCGACTCCATGGCGGAGCGGGATTCCGGCTTTATCCAGCTCTACGCGGAGAACAACCAGGAGGTCTATGACAACTACCTTATGGCGCACCGCATCGCGGAGCATCCCGATGTGCGGCTTCCGCTGATGGTCTGCGAGGACGGCTTCATCACCTCCCATGCCATCGAGAACATCGAGCTGGAGGAGGACGCTGCCGTAAAGGCCTTTGTGGGAGAGTATCGACCGGAGAACTATCTGCTGAAAAAGGAAAACCCGCTGGCGGTGGGCCCTTACGGTGTCTCGGGGTACTACATGGAAGCCCGGGTGGCCCAGGCCCATGCCATGATGAATGCAAAGAAGGTCATCCTGGATGTGGCGGCGGATTTTGAAAAGACCTTCGGAAGAAGCTACGGATTCTTTGAGAGCTATCGCATGGAGGATGCGGAGCTGGCCATGGTGATCATGGGGTCCTCTGCCGGCACCGCAAAGGCTGCAGTGGACGAGCTGCGCGCGGAGGGGGTCAAGGCAGGACTGGTAAAGATCCGGGTCTTCCGTCCCTTCCCCGGGGAGGAGCTGGCACAGGTCCTTTCCGGCTGCAAGGCCGTGGCGGTCATGGACAAGAGCGAGGGCTTCTCCGCAAACGGCGGCCCGCTCTACGCGGAGACTGCCGGGGCATGCTTTAATTTGGAACAACGACCGAAGATGGTGGATATCGTATTCGGTCTCGGCGGCAGAGACTTCACGGTGGAAGCGGCGCGCTCCGTCTACGGCAGACTGGAGCAGATCGCGCGGACCGGAGAGACCGGACCGCTGTACACGCACATGGGACAGAGAGAGGCGTAAGAAGATGGCATATAATCTGAAAGAAGAAATGAATAAAAAAGACCGGTTCAATCCCGGTCACAGACTCTGTGCCGGATGCGGCGCAGGGATCGTCTGTCGGGCCATGATGCGGGCGGTGGACCCCGAGGACCGGGCGGTGATCTGCAACGCCACCGGCTGTCTGGAGGTCTCCTCCTTCCAGTATCCCTTTACCGCCTGGGACGATTCCTATATCCATACAGCATTTGAGAATGCATCGGCCACTGCTTCCGGCGTGGAAGCCGCCTACAATGTGATGAAGCGCAAGGGCCGCATCCCGGAGGGAGAGAAGGTGAAGGTCCTGGTCATCGGCGGAGACGGCGGAACCTATGACATCGGCTTCCAGTCCCTGTCCGGCGCCTTTGAGAGAGGGCATGACCTGACATACTTCTGCTATGACAACAACGCCTACATGAACACCGGCACCCAGCGCTCTTCCGCCACCCCCCGGTTCGCCAATGCCACCACCACCCCCGCGGGGACGGAGTCCGTGGGCAAAAAGCAGAACCAGAAGGATCTGACCCAGATCATGGTGGCCCACGGATCGCCCTACGTGGCCCAGACCACCATGTTCGGCAACATGAAGGATTTCCACGAGAAGGCGCACCGGGCCATCTACACCCAGGGACCCACCTTTGTGAACGTCCTCACCCCCTGCCCCAGAGGCTGGCAGTACCCGGCAGAGGACCTGCTGGCCATCTGCAAGGCTGCCATCGACACCTGCATCTGGCCCCTCTATGAGGTGGTGGACGGGGAATACCGGCTGACCTATGAGCCGAAAAAGAAGCTTCCGGTGGAGGAGTTCATGTCGAAGCAGAGACGCTTTAAGCACTGCTTCAAGCCCGGCAACGAGTGGACCATCGCCGCTGCGCAGGAATATGTGGACAAAAAATGGGAAGATCTCTTAATGAAATGTAAGTAAGGGGGAGGCAGTTTATGGAAAACAAGCTTTTTACCAACACGCACATTCTGTCCTGGCTTCAGTACTTTTCCGACAATACGGATATTGACTTAGAGCACGTGAAGATCCTGGACATCACCCGAAAGAACAAGAATCTGATCCCTACGGTGGAATCCCACCGCTGTGTGCTGGTCTTTACGGAGGCCGGCAATATGGACATCTTCTACAAAATGTGGGATATGGGACTGGGAGACTGCGAGGTCATCTACAACGAAGGCTCCGAGCCTGCAGGTCCCATCAAGCGGGACAAGGTCTGTGACATGATCGACCGCGGCATCAATGCCTCCGCCGGGATGATCGTCCTGAATCCAAACGCCCGCAGCACCATCAAGTTCGGTATGGACAACAACATGTTTGCCTCCGGCTCGGTGAAGTATGTGGGAAGCGAGATCCGTTCCGTCCTCCTCTCCAAGATGAAGATCCACGAGAGCAAGAACCTGTGCGTCATCTCCGGCGAGTCCATCGCCGTGGAAGCCGCCATGATGTGCGGCGAGGGCACGGTCATCGCCGTGGAATACCGGGAGCAGGACCGGGAGACCATGGAGGAAAACGTCCATCAGTTCGGACTCCACAACGTCTCCATCGTGGACCATGTGGGGGAGGATACCATGAAGGACCTGCCGGTCCCGGATACCACCATGCTGGTGGCCTCTGCCAGCCTGGAGCAGGAGCTGGCCTACCTCACCGGGGTGAATCCCGCCATGGAATTTGTCATCTACACCCTGGACTTTCGCACTGCGGCGTCCATGCGGGACATTCTGGCAAAGTACGGCCTGACGGACGTGACGGTGATCCAGATCTCCGTCTCCAAGCTCAAGTCCTCGGGCGTCTTTGAGAACCAGCCCGCCCCCTGGGTGATCTCCGCAAAAAGTTGACTTTTTCGGGATACTTGGGTAAACTAACCTAGTCGCGTATCGTCAGGATATTCTGCTGTGTTGAACCTCGGTCTTGCGCAATGTGACCCTGTGAACCGTGTCAGGTCGGGAACGAAGCAGCACTAAGCAGACGCTCCATGTGCCGCAAGGGCACCGGGCGGAGCAGCAGAACCTGGCGGTGCGCGACTTTTGTAATGCTTGGATCCGGCGGGACGGGGCCGGGTCAGAAGGATGGGTATGACGGTATGATACAGGCGCCGGATAGGTCAAAGGAATCGGAAAAATGGCTGTCGGACTGTCAGCTGTGCCCCAGAGCCTGTCATGTGGACAGGATGCGGGGAGAGCGGGGCTTTTGCGGCGAGGGAGCACGGGTGCGCTGCGCCCGCGCGGCGCTGCATCTGTGGGAGGAGCCGGTTTTGTCCGGCACCTGCGGATCCGGCGCCGTGTTCTTTTCCGGATGCGGCCTGAAATGCGTCTTTTGCCAGAATGCGCAGATCTCCCTGGAGGGAGCGGGATGGGAAGTGTCCCCGGAGCGGCTGCCTGAGATCTTCCTGGAGCTGCAGGAGAGAGGGGCACACAACATCGACCTGATCACGGGAGCCTCCTTCCTGCCGCAGATCCGGGAAGCCCTTCTGGCGGCCCGGGACCGGGGACTGACCCTGCCGGTGGCTTACAACAGCGGGGGCTACGAATCTCCGGAGGCGCTTCGGCTGCTGGAGGGACTGGTGCAGATCTATCTGCCGGATGTCAAGTATTTCTCCCCGGAGCTGTCCGCAGGATGCTCCCATGCCCCGGACTATTTCGAAAGGGCGATGGCTGCCCTGGAGGAGATGTTCCGGCAGGTGGGAGAGCCGGTGCTGTCTAAGGAGGGGATCCTGCAAAGGGGGATGGTGGTCCGACATCTGGTGCTGCCGGGACAGACAAAGGACAGCAAAAAGGTCCTCCGCAGTCTCTATGAGACGTACGGGGACCGGATCTACATCAGTATTCTGAACCAATACACCCCCATGCCCGGAGTGACCGGGGATCTGGCGAGGCGGGTGACGCAGGATGAATATGACAGAGTCGTCACATTTGCGCGGCGCCTGGGGATCTCCAGAGGCTTTGTCCAGGAGGAGACCTCGGCGGACGAAGCCTTTATCCCCGCCTTTGACGGGACGGGGCTTTAGGGCCTGCTCTTTTTGTCGTTTAAATAGCTTTCCACCATCATGGCGATCTGGTAGGTCAGCGCATCGTCGAAGTTGCGCAGATCCAGCCCGGTCGCTTTTTGCACCTTATCGATCTTGTAGACCAGGGTATTTCGGTGGACGAAGAGCTGTCTGGCGGTCTCGGAGACGTTCAGGTTGTTTTCAAAGAATTTCTTTAAGGTGGAGCGGGTGTCCTCATCCAGCTCCTTGGGCATCTCCGGCCCGAAGATCTCGTGGAGGAAGGCCTCGCAGAGGCTTTCGGGCAGCTGGTAGATCAGCCGGCCGATGCCTAAGCTGGCATAGGCGTTTACGGTGCGTTCCGCATAGAAGATCCTTCCCACCTCCAGTGCCATGCGGGCTTCCTTGTAGGATTTGGAGAGATCCGTGATCTGAGGCGCCAGGCTTCCGTAGGCCACCCGGGCCGAGAGCATGGCCTCCGTGTTGATGGCGGAGACGATGGAGTGGGCATGGTCCTCGATGGCTTCCGGAGAGGTGTCCTCCGTCAGCTCCCGGATGAGGATGATGGTGTCCTCGTCGATGCTGGTGACCACATCCCGGCCGCGGCTTCCGTAGATCTCCCGAAGGAGCTGGGACGCCATGTCCTCCTCGTCGTTCTTCACCTCGATGAGGTATACGATCCGGGGCTGGGATTCGCTCAGGTGCAGCTTTTTGGCCTGGTTGTAGATGTCCACCCGCAGGAGATTGTCCAGCAGGAGGTTCTGGAAGAAGTGGGACCTGTCATACCGGTCCTTGTAGGCCGTGATCAGGGCGGAGAGCTCGGACGCCGCGATCCGTCCCACCAGATAGGGGTCCATGGTGCCGCCCCCCACCGCCAGGAAATAGGGCAGATCCGTATCCGCTGCCACCCGCAGCAGATGGATGCCCCCCACCACCTGACTGTCCGCAGGGGATGCGGCAAAGTCGGTGATCAGCTCCCGGGATACCAGGTCCGGCACGGTGCGTGCCAGGACATTCCCGGACTCGTCATAGACGGCCAGGTCCGCGCGGGTGATGGCCTTGAGCTCCTCGAGCATATGCAGGATGACCTGATTCGTGATCATGGGATTCCTCCGAAGTCTTCATGGGTGTTTCGACAGTCTCATTATAGCGTTTCCCGGTGCGCTTTGCCATAAAGTTTTTTTTGTGATACGATAGTGGCCGAAATCCGAAATTCCTGCGCGGGCCCTGCATCCCGGGCGCCGCAGCGGGAGATGCTCAGGAAGGACGAAAAGATGCTGGTACAAACCTACAGGGATATGCTGTCCGCAAAGTCCGTGATCCGCTCTCTTGCGGAATTTGCAAGCGCCAGAGGCGCGCAGATCGGTTACGAGAACGTGTTTGATTACAGTCTGGGGAATCCCAGCGTGCCGGTGCCGGATGCGGTGACGCAGACCATGATCCGGCTGCTGCAGACGAAAGATTCCCGGACGCTGCACGGTTACAGCCCGAACCCCGGGATCTATTCCGTCCGGGAAGCGGTGGCAGCCTCCCTGAAAAAGCGGTACGGCATCCCCTACCGTGCGGATCATATCTTTATGGCCAGCGGGGCGGCAGGGGCTCTGGCCCACGCCTTTCGCCTGGTGACGCAGCCGGGGGACGAGATCCTGACCTTTGCTCCCTTTTTCCCCGAATACCACCCTTACGTGGATCTCACCGGGGCGGTCTTAAAGACGGTGCCCCCCCGCTTTGCGGATTTCCAGATCAATTTCGAACGCTTTGAGGAGATGCTGACGGACCGGGTGATGGCAGTGCTCATCAACTCCCCCAACAACCCTTCGGGGGTGGTGTACAGCGAGGAGACCCTGGCGGAGCTGGCCCGGATCCTGCGGGAGGCCCAGAACAGGTACTCCCATCCCATCTATCTGATCTCTGATGAGCCCTACCGCGAGATCGTCTTTGACGGAAAGAGCGCGCCCTGCGCTTCCAAATATTATGACAATACCATCATGTGCTACTCCTTCTCGAAGTCCATCTCCTTCCCGGGAGAGCGCATCGGGTATGTGGCGGTGAATCCGGCCTGTGAAGGAGCGGAGCTGATGGTGCCCATGTGCGTGCAGATCTCCCGCGGGACGGGGCACAACTGCCCGGCCTCCCTGATCCAGCTCACGGTGGCGGAGAATCTGGAGGCGGTGTCGGACATCTCCGTCTACGAGACCAACCGGAATCTCCTCTATGACTGTCTGACGGAGGCGGGACTGACCGTGGTGCGGCCCGGCGGGACCTTCTACATTTTCCCCAAGGCCCCCATCCCGGATGCGGGCGAGTTTTCGAAGCTGGCTCTTGAGCACGACCTGGTGCTGGTGCCGGGAGACACCTTCGGGGCCCCGGGATACTTCCGGATGGCCTATTGCATCGACACGGAGAAGGTGGAACGCAGTCTCCCCGTACTTCGCAGGTTTCTTGCACAGTTTCACTGACCGAAAGGAGCGACGGAAAGTTGAGAGACATGATCCATGCCGGCCTGGTACTGGAGGGCGGCGGCATGAAAGGCTTTTTCACCATCGGCGTGCTGGATTATTTTATGGAACGGGGGATCCTCTTTTCCGATATCTACGGGGTCTCGGCGGGGGCCTGCCACCTGACGGGGTATGTGTCGGGGCAGAAGGGGCGGCAGTTCGATGTCTGCAGCGACTATCTGGACACCAGACGCTACTGCAGTCCCTACAGTCTGCTGACCTCCGGGGATCTCTTCCATGCAAAGATCGTCTATTCCCTGGTGCCGAAGTATTTAAACCCCTTTGACTACGACGCCTTCCGTGCCTTTCCGGGCAGGGCCTATGCCGTGGTGACCAATATCGAGACGGGAGAGCCCGAGTATCCGAGGCTCCGGGATCTGGAAAAGGATATGATCTGGGTCCAGGCCTCCGCTTCCCTCCCCCTGGTGTCCCGCAATGTCCGGGTGGGAGACGGGCTGTACCTGGACGGGGGCATCAGCGATGCCATCCCCATCCGGCGGGCCCATCAGGACGGGCTGCACAAATGCGTCGTGGTGCTGACCAAGGAGGTGGGGTATGTCCGGAAGCCCACGGGCAAAGCGAATCTGGCACTCCTCCGGGCCCGGTATCTGCGCTATCCGAAGGTGCCGGAGCTCATGAAGGACCGGCATATCCGCTATGCGCAGACTCTGGACTATCTGGAGCAGTCGGAAAAAGACGGCACCGCCTTTGTGATCCGCCCGCAGAGAAAGAGCGATGTGGCCCGGATCGAGAAGGATGTGGACAAATTAAAGCTGCTGTACAAAGAAGGCTACGAAGAGGCGGAGCGCTGCTTCGGGCGGATGATGGAATATCTGGGGAGGTAAGAATATGCTGGAGATCATCAAGGCAATCCTATACGGCATCGTGGAGGGGATCACCGAGTGGCTCCCCGTGAGCAGTACCGGGCATCTCATCCTGGTGGAGGAGCTGTTGCCCTTTCGGGACACCAGCGAGGGCTTTTTTGACATGTTCGATGTGGTGATCCAGCTGGGGGCCATCCTGGCGGTGGTGATCCTGTTCTGGAAGCAGATCTGGCCCTTCGCCCTGACAAAGGCGGAGCGGGAGGCGGAAGGCCGGCAGGGGATCTCGGCCTGGTTCAAAAAGGACATCTGGATCCTCTGGGGCAAGATCCTCATCTCCTGCATCCCGGCGGTGATCATCGGGCTGCTCTTTGACGATGTCTTCGATGCGCTCTTTTACAATCCCCCCAGTGTGGCGGTGGCCCTCATCGTCTTCGGCATCGCCTTCATCGTGGTGGAGTCCCGGAACAAAAAACGGGAGCCCTCCGTGACGGAGCTGTCCCAGATCACGGTGCGGCTGGCCTTCCTCATCGGTATCTTCCAGGTGCTGGCAGCCATCTTTCCCGGCACGTCCCGTTCCGGCGCCACCATCGTGGGAGCGCTCCTCATCGGTGTCTCCAGGACCTGCGCTGCGGAATACACCTTTATCCTGGCTATTCCCGTGATGTTCGGCGCCAGTCTGTTAAAGCTGGTGAAGTTCGGCTTTGCCTTTACGGGGACGGAGCTGGCGGTGCTCCTGGTGGGGAGCGTGACGGCCTTTGTGGTGTCCCTCTTTGCCCTCCGGTTCCTCATCAGCTATGTGAGAAAGCATGACTTTAAGATCTTCGGCTGGTACCGCATCGTGCTGGGGATCATCGTGCTGCTGTATTTTACGTTTGTCCGCTGAGCGCGGTTTCCATTGATTTTCCATTAATATAGAACATTCCCGAACGGACAGGCGGGGATGGAAAAACGTGAAACCCTTGTCCGGACTGGGACTGAAACAAACGGAAACCCGAAAAATACAGCCGGTTTTTACGATGATTCCGTGAAAAGCCCGAAATATTCGGCCTAGTTTGGCTTTTTTTGTTGACAAACCCCGTCAAAAGTAATAAACTACAATGCGATTGAGCCGGAACCTAGCAAAATCAATGCATGCGGCTCTGAGGAGTGAGGGTTCATTCCTTCGGAAACTGTAAGTTGCCCGGAGGGGGTGAACTGAGGAAATTGTGAAGAAGTAGAAGATTTGAAGTAGAAGGGAGAAGATTATGGCAGTCGAGAAGAAGACAGTTGCAAAGCCCGCTGCAGAGGCACCCAAGGCTGAGACAGTAAAGACCGAGGCTCCTGCTGTTGCCCCTGAGGTGAAGAAGGAAGCCGAGAAGAAGCCCGCAGCAAAGAAGGCTCCTGCGAAGAAGGCACCTGCAAAGAAGGCAGCACCTGCAAAGAAGGCAGAGGCGAAGCCCGCAGCAAAGGCAGCTGAGAAGAAGGACGAGAAGAAGGCAGCTCCTGCGAAGAAGGCGGCTCCTGCAAAGAAGGTAGCTCCCGCAAAGGCAGCAGCAGTGAAGGCAAACGTGGTTCTGGAGCTTGGTGAGGGCAGAAAGTACACCGAGGCTGACCTGATCAAGATCGCAAAGGACGTGTGGAAGTTCGATCTGGGCCAGAAGCCCGCTGATCTGAAGACCATCGACCTGTATGTGAAGCCTGAAGAGAGCAAGGTCTACTATGTGATGAACGACAAGGACGGTTCCTTCAACATCTAAACGTCATCCGACTGCAAAAGCGATAAAGAGAAAAGAGAGTCCGACGGGCTCTCTTTTTTTGTCTTTATTCTTATTTAAGAATTCTCTGCCGAAAACAGGTTGACAAGGTTTCGGGGGGGTGCTATCTTATGTGATGGAAGTGTTAGCACTCTATCTCAATGAGTGCTAACAAGACAGAAGCCCAGGAAAGCATGAGGGTTTGCCGGATATGGAGATGGATGCCAGAAAAACAGTCATATTGCAGGCCATCATCCGGAATTACCTGGAGACGGGAGAGCCGGTGGGCAGCCGGACCATCTCCAAGGATACGGATCTGAACCTGAGCTCCGCCACCATCCGAAATGAGATGGCGGATCTGGAGGAGATGGGGTACATCGAACAGCCCCACACCTCGGCGGGACGCATTCCCACCGACAAAGGGTACCGCTTCTACGTGGACACCATGATGGAAGCGAAGGACCGGGAGATGTCGGAGATGAAGGATGTGCTCCTGGAACGGCAGGATCGCCTGGAGGACATGCTCCGGAGCGTGGTAAAGCTCCTGGCCCAGGATACGAAGTACGGAGCCATGATCACGGCGCCCAGCACCCACTCCAACAAGCTCAAGTTCATCCAGCTTTCCAGAGTGGACACGGCGCATCTGCTGGCGGTCATCGTCATCGAGGGAAATGTGATCCGGAACCGGATCCTCACCACCCAGGAGGAGCTGGACGAAGAGACCGTCCTGAAGCTGAACATGCTGCTCAATACGCAGCTGTCGGGAGTTCCCATCAGTGAGATCAACCTGTCCATGATCGCCGCCATGAAACAGCAGGCCGGGATCCACAGCGGGGTCATCGGCGAGGTCATCGATGCCGTGGCGGAGGCCATCAGCGAGGAGGACCTGCAGGTCTACACCAGCGGAGCCACCAACATCCTGCGCTACCCGGAACTGGCGGACAACGAAAAGGCCAGTCAGCTCATCAACACCTTCGAGGAAAAGGCTCTGTTGGGAGATCTTCTCACACCGGAGGGCACCGAAGGGGAGAGCGAGACGGGGATCCAGGTCTACATCGGAAGCGAGACCAAAGTACAGGGCATGCAGGACTGCAGCGTCGTCACCGCCTCCTACGAGCTGGGGGACGGACTGCGCGGGACCATCGGCATCGTGGGACCCAAGCGGATGGACTACGACAAAGTGGTAGGGACCCTGAAACAGCTCCGGACGAAACTGGACGATCTGTATCGGAACGGATAGCTCCGAAGATCCGAATGGCCGGAAATACAGTATGACAAAAGGAGAGGATCATGGAGGAGAAGAAACTGACTCCCGAAGAGGAAGCCGCAAGGCAGGAGAGCGAAGAAACGGAAAGCACACCGCAGGCGGAAGAAGCCGCCGGGGAGCCGCAGGAAGCCGCCGCGCAGGAGCCGCAGACCGGCAGCCCTCAGCCGGAAGGGACGGAGGCGGAAGCACCCCGGGAGGGCGCACAGGAGCCGGAAGCCGGGAAGTCCAGACAGGACCGGAAGGCCAAAAAAGCCGGGAAGATCGATAAAGAAAAAGAAGCCATGCGGGAGCAGGTGGCGCAGCTGGAGGACAGAGTCAAGCGCCAGCTGGCGGAATTTGAAAACTTCCGCACCCGGACGGACCGGGAGAAAGCCCAGATGTTTGACATGGGCGCCAGATCGGTCCTGGAAAAGCTTCTGCCCGTCATCGACAATTTCGAGCGCGGGCTGGCCAGCGTGCCGGAGGAGGGAAAGAGCGATCCCTTCGTAGACGGCATGAACATGGTCTACCGTCAGATGATGACGGAGATGGAAAAACTGGGGGTCACCCCCATCGAGGCGGTGGGACAGCCCTTCGACCCGAACCTGCACAATGCGGTGATGCAGACCCAGAGTGAAGAGTACGAGTCCGGCACCGTCGCACAGGAGCTTCAGAAAGGCTATCGTTTCCATGATGCCGTGCTCCGTCACAGCATGGTATCCGTGGTGGAATAGAAAGACCCTGAAAAACGAAAGAACAAACCATCAGATCCGGTGCGCAGAAGGCGCCCGCAGGAAGGAGAACATCATGAGCAAGATTATCGGAATCGACCTTGGAACTACCAACAGTTGCGTGGCAGTGATGGAGGGCGGAAAGCCCACGGTCATCGCAAACGCGGAAGGAGCCCGGACCACACCGTCCATCGTGGCATTTACCAAGACCGGTGAGAGACTGGTGGGTGAGCCCGCAAAGCGTCAGGCAGTGACCAATGCGGAAAAGACCATCGCCTCCATCAAGAGAGATATGGGTACCGACAGAGGCCGGACCATCGACGACAAGAAGTACTCCCCGCAGCAGATCTCCGCAATGATCCTTCAGAAGCTGAAGGCAGACGCAGAGAGCTACCTTGGCGACAAGGTTACCAA
>JAFYFY010000261.1 GCA_017543485.1 Lachnospiraceae bacterium
AAAGCTTCTGGCAAAGAAGGAAGGGATCCTGGTGGGGATCTCCTCCGGCGCCGCTCTCTTCGGTGCCATCGAGCTGGCAAAGCGTCCCGAGAATGCGGGAAAGACCATTGTGGCCCTGCTTCCCGATTCCGGAGACCGGTACTATTCCACCCCGCTGTTTGCGGAGGAAAGACCGGGAGACGAAGGAGCATGATCAAAAACAAAAGAGACGACGGAGGTCCCTTCCGCCGTCTTTTTGCTTTTTGACAGCCGGGCAATGCACCCGGGCCTGCCGTTTGACGCTGCAGGCAAATCGCGGTAGAATAGTACAGGCTATATTCTGCCGGGGGCAGATACGGAAAGGAGACTGAAGGCAAAATGAAAAGGCGATCGTTGAAGACAGGCTTGTTGGTACAGATCCTTTTGTTTGTGATCCTGATGGTGATGGTCATCACCACCATCAATATCCGGATGCAGAACGAAAAAACCCGTAACCTGACCATGAATGTGCTTTCCAGGGAATCCGTTTCCTACGCCAGTGAGGTGAACAACTGGTGGAGCGGCGTGACCCAGCGCGTGCAGCAGACGGCGGATATCTACCGGAACACCCCGGAGATGTCCTACGACGATACCCTGGCTATGCTGTTAGAACTCACCAAGCTGGATCCGGACTCTCAGGATATCTACATCGGATATGCGGACACCGGTGTCTTCCTGGACGGCTCCGGATGGGTGCCGGACGACACCTTCGTCTTCAATGACAGAGGGTGGTTCATCGGTGCCGTGAACAATAAGGGAGAGATCTATACGTCGGATCCTTATGTGGACGCCTCCACGGGAAAGACCTGTCTGGCCTGTGCCATCCTGCTTAGGGACGGTGTGGTGCTCAGCAGCGACGTGAACTTTGACAAAGTCGCCGAGAAGCTCGCCGGCTTCCAGTCCAGCTCCCCGGATGCGAAATTCTATATCATCAACAAGGAGTCCAAGGATATCCTGGTGAGCAATGTCCAGGATCTGGCGGGAGAGAATGTGGCGGAGAGCAAGGACCCCCTGATGCAGGGATTAAACAGCGTCTTCGCTTCCCTGAACACCTCCGCTTCCACCAGCGAGAACAAGGTGCAGATCGCCAGAACCTCCGCCGGAAAAGTGATGTACGCCTCCACGGAGATCGCAGGCACCTCCTGGGTGGTAGTCAGCGCCGTTCCCTATTCCTTCGTCAGCGCCGGCACCAACCAGACCATCGTTTTGAACATCGTCATCGCCATCGTCCTTCTGGCAGTCCTGGCGGTCATCGTGTTCATCTCGGTGAGCAGAGCCCTGAACCCCGTCTCCACCATTACGGAGCGCATCACCGACATCAGCGAAGGGAACTTCGCCGTCTCCATCGTGCCGGTGGGAAATAACGAGATCACAACTTTAAGCGAGAGCCTGAACGAGTATATTCAGAAGATGCGGGCTACCCTGCAGAATCTGGCGAAGATCTCCAGGGACATGAACGAGAGCGCGGGACAGTGCTATGACATCTCCCAGACCCTCTCCAGTGCAAACCAGACCCAGGGCGATTCCATCGGCAAACTGAACACCACCCTGGGAGACATGAACGCTTCCATCGACGAAGTCGCCCGGGCTGCCACGGAACTGGCGGATACCTCCGCACAGCTCTCCCAGAGCGCGGAGGAGGTGCGAAACCTTTGCAACGAGACCCTGGAGGCTTCCAATTCGGGACGCAGCGAAATGGAGCAGATGACTGCCAGTGTCCGGACCCTGAGCGATACCATCCAGAGCCTGACGGACATCATCCGTGTGACGGCCAAGTCCGTGGCGGAGATCACCGGCATCACCGATGCCATCAATGCCATTTCCGAGCAGACCAACCTCCTGTCCCTGAACGCCTCCATCGAGGCGGCCAGAGCCGGAGAGATGGGCAGAGGCTTCGCAGTGGTGGCGTCCGAGGTGGGGGTCCTGGCGAAGCAGTCCTCCGAAGCCACGGATATGATCCGGAAGCTGGTGGCGGATATCACCCACAACATCGAGGAGATCAGCGAGAAGGCCGAGATCTGTGTCGGCGATATGGAGACCTGCCTCCACGGCGTGGAGGGTGCGAACCGGTCCTTTGATTCCATCTGCGAGGATGTGGCCAAGGCCACAGACGGCATCGCGGACATCGCAAACGGCATCGAGCGCATCAACGACGTGGCTTCCGGCAATGCGGCCATCACCCAGGAGCAGGCGGCTTCTATCCAGGAGATCTTAAACCTCAGCGATTCCATCGTGGAGGACAGCAGCGTCCTTCGCACCGAGACGGACAATATCTCCGGTGTCTCCGAGAACCTGAACAACTATGCGGATGCGGTGAATTCCGATCTGTCCCAGTATCAGCTGTAAACTGTAAGCTGAAAAAATAATTTCAAAAACGTTGCAACAAACCCTCCCTTTTTGCGTTTCTTAGGACAGGAGCGGCAGGAAAGCCGCGCAGCGCAAAAAGGGAGGGTTTTGTTATGAAGAAAAAGATCGGATCATACAGACGGCGGAAACAGATGGCAGCCATGGCACTGGCTGCTTCCATGGGGCTTCAGATGCTGGCGGGATGCGGACAAAGCAGCGGGACGCAGGCAGCGGAACCCGCGGCAGCCGTGCAGGCGGACGCATCGGCGGGTCAGAGCGCATCCCCAAACGGCAGCGGATCTTCCGGTGACGCAGCCCAGAGCGGTGCATCTCAGAGCGCGCCCCGAATCGATGAGACGACGGCGGAACCGTCGGAGATGGCGGTGGAGGCGGAAAGCTCCGCCGGGATCCGGGAAGCATATGAAAGCCCCGCGGCGACCGCCGGGGACGGCCTGGCAGCCAAAACGGACATGGCCCTGATGCCGAACATGACATCGGAGAGCTATTGTTTTGAACCCTGGCCCGTCCCCTGGGATCCGGCGCCCTACAGCGCGGAATCCTATGCCCAGGTGGATGAGAACGGCTTTTCCCTGGTGGCGGCGCAGCCCCTTTCCACCTTTGCAGCGGATGTGGACACCGCTTCCTATGCCAACGTGCGGCGCATGATCGAGGACGGATATGCCCTGAGCGACATCTATCAGGATGCGGTGCGGGCGGAAGAGTTCATCAATTATTTTTCCTATGATCTGAACCTCCCGAAGCTGGGAGAAAAGTTCGGGGTCACCACCCAGATCGCTCCCTGCCCCTGGCATGAGGGACATGCCCTGATGCTGGTGGGGATGCGCACCCCCGAGATCGACAGGCGGGAGGCTCCGGACAGCAACCTGGTGTTTCTCATCGATGTCTCCGGCTCCATGAGCAGCGAGGACAAGCTCCCCCTGCTCCAGAAGTCCTTCCGGGCCCTGACGGAGACCCTGACGAAAAAGGACCGGGTCTCCATCGTCACCTACTCCAACCGGGTGGAGGTGGTCTTGGACGGAGCAAGAGGGGATGAGAAGGAAAAGATCTGCGATGCCCTGGACAGCCTCTATGCCAGCGGCGGCACCAACGGAGAGGGCGGGCTCCAGGAGGCCTATGCCCTGGCGGAGCGGTCCTTTATAGGGGGCGGCAACAACCGGATCCTCATGGCCACGGACGGGGATTTGAACATCGGCATCTCCGATCCCGAGGAGCTGAAGACCTACATCGAAGGAAAGCGGGGAGACGGGATCTGCCTCTCGGTCCTGGGCTTCGGCACCGGGAATTTAAAGGACGACGCGCTGGAGAATCTGGCGGACTACGGCGACGGGAACTATTCCTACATCGACTCCTTCTTCGAGGCGAAAAAGGTGTTGGTGGAGGAGATGGGCTCCACCCTGGTGACGGTGGCAAAGGATGTGAAATTACAGGTGGAATTTAATCCGGAGAATGTCAGCGCCTATCGCCTTATCGGCTATGAGAACCGGGCACTGGATGCCATGGATTTCGCGGATGACACCGTGGACGGCGGCGAGCTGGGAGCGGGACACAGCGTCATCGCCCTCTATGAGATCGTCCCCTCCGACAGCCCCCAGGCTGTGACCCTGAAGTACGGAAAGACGACAGATAACGACCGTTCCGAAAAGGGCGAGTATGCGGATGAGTTCGCCACCGTCAGCATCCGTTACAAGGAGCCCCAGGGGGATACCTCCAAGCTGGTCTCCTACGCGGTGGGGACGGAGTCCGTGGCAGAAGAGCCCGGGGAAGCTCTGGAATTTGCATCCCTGGTGGCACAGTTTGCCATGATCCTCTCCGGCAGCAGCCAGAAGGGCACCGCTAGCTTGGAAGGCATCCTGGAGGGCTACAAGGCCTACGCAAAGCATGCGAAGACGGATGAGTACCGGGAGGAGTTCTATCACCTGGTGCGGATGCTGGCCAAGCAACAGTAAGGCAGGCAAAAACAGTCAAATAACAGTCGCAACTTTATAGATCATGCATTGTCCTCCTGTGCGGAATCGGGTAGAATGAGAGATGGCATCTTGAGTCTGTGCATCCTGGGATACTCATTCCGGTCGGCATTTGCCGATCACGATCCACACAGGAGGATTTTTGTGATGAAAGTACGGAAGATGGGGATCTCTCTGAAACTGATGGCAGCAGTTATCGGTCTTTTGCTGGTTTCCGAGCTGGTCATCGGACTGGTGGTCTACAGCAGGTCCAAGAGCGCTCTGGTGGCGCAGATCAAGACCAATGCGCAGAACACGGCGCAGTGCGTTGCGGCCTCCCTGGATGGGGATGAGCTGTCCCTGATCAAAGGGGAGGAGGACATGGAGACGGATACCTTTGCCCGGATCCATGAGGTCCTGACCCTGTTTCTGGAAAACAGCGGCGTGGAGTATGTCTATACCGTGGGCAAAAATGATGCCGGAACGGTGGTCTTTCTGGTGGATTCCGACCCCGAGGAGCCGGGGCTGCCCGGAGAGGATTTCGGGAGCGAGGATCCGGAGATCGCGGAGGCCTACGCGGGGCACACCGCGGTGAATGCGCAGCCCTACACCGATGAATGGGGCACCCACATCAGCGCCTACAGTCCCATCTACGGAAGCGACGGAACCGTCAAGGCCCTGGCCACGGTGGATCTGTCCGTGGACTGGGTCAATGAACAGACCGGGGCTCTTGCCAGACTCATCGCTCTGATCTGCGCTCTGGTGCTGGCAGTGGGGGTAATCCTCTTGGTCCTCATCAGCCTGGGGCTTCGCAGGCAGTTTGCAAAGTTAAACGGCAAGGTGGCGGAGCTGGCCGAGGGAGGCGGAGATCTGACCAAGAAGATCGATATCACCTCGGGGGACGAGTTTGAGACCATCGGCGGCAATGTCAACCGTCTGCTGGAATACATCCGCAGCATCATGCTGAACATCTCCGGGGATTCCGATACGCTCCTGGAGACGGCAAAGGGGATCGCTGCCGATCTGGAGGAATCCCGGGGCAGCGCGGACGGGATCTCGGAGCGCATGGACCGGCTCTCCCGTTCCATGGAAGAATCCGCTGCGGCCATTTCCCACGTCACGGGGCTCATCGATACCATCGTGGAGGCCTTCCGGGAGATGGCGGAGGAGATCGCCCGGGGGACCGGGTTTGCCGGACAGATCCGGACGGATGCGGAGCGCACCGGCGCAAACGCAGTGGAGGAAAAAGACCGGGTGACGGCGCGTCTGGAACAGATTGAGGCCGCCGTGGACGAAAAGATCGAACGCTCGAAGGCGGCGCGACAGATCGAGGGACTCACCGCCGGCATCATCGGGATCTCCAGCCAGACAAACCTTCTGTCCCTGAATGCTTCCATCGAGGCGGCCAGAGCGGGGGAGGCCGGACGGGGCTTTGCCGTGGTGGCGGAGGAGATCGGCTCTCTGGCAAGGGATTCCGCAAATATCGCATCCCAGATCCGGGAGGTGTCCGCCAATGTCATCTCCGCGGTGGAGGGACTCTCCCAGGAGACCACGGAGCTTCTGGCCTTTGCGGAGGAGATCACAAGGAGCGGCTACGGGGATCTGGTGGATACCAGCAGGGAATATCAAAACAGCGCGGAGCGGGTGAGCGAGATGATGGAGCGGTTCTCAAATCTGAGTGATCAGGTCCGCCGCAGCATCGACGAGATCAGCGAACACATCGGCTCCGTGAGCGAGGCCGTGAGCGGAGCCGCCGAGGGCGTCACCGAGACGGCAGAGCGGACAGCGGACATGTCCGGGCATCTGCAGCGCATCGGAGAGGAGGCCCAGGCCAGCCGGTCCATCACGGACGATCTGTTCACCGAGGTGGGGAAGTTCAAACTGCAGTAGGGCTTGTATTTTATAACAGAGGTGTTTTATGTTTTATGTCTGTCTGATCTTTTTCGTGCTTCTCTATGCATTTGTGCTGGAGATCGCAAAGAATACCCTGGCAGGCTGGGCGGTGCTTCTCATCGCCGCAGCCTGCTTTACCTTTGTCCGCATCCGGATGCGGGCAGGGAATGCCTGGAACGGACGGAGCGCCCTGCTTTGCTGGGCGATCTTCGCGGCGGTGCTGCTTCTGAACCTGAAGCTCACGGAGCCCCCCATCCGGCGTGTGCCGGTGTGGAACGGAAGGGTGGATACGACGGAGGTTCTGCACATCGCCCAGGGAGATCTCACCGGCGTCTACAGCAAGGACCACAGCACCCGGACCTATGCCGGGATCCCGTATGCGAAGCCTCCCGTGGGAGACTTAAGATGGCGGGAGCCCCAGGATCCGGAGGGATGGACGGGGGTCCTGACCTGCGATACCTTTGGCCCTATGGCGGTGCAGCCCCAGGACAATGTGATGTATGCCACCCTCTCCCGGATCCTGGGCTTTCATGATTTCCGACCCAGCATCTATGACAACTACCGGGAGGCGGTGAGTGAGGACTGTCTGTATCTGAATGTGTACTGCCCGGGAGAGGTCCCCGCGGAGCCCCTGCCCGTCCTGTTCTACGTCCACGGCGGATCTCTGACCTCCGGACAGCCCTGGTACAGTGAGTACCGGGGAGAAGATATGGCAAAGCAGGGACTTGTGGTGGTGAATTTCGCCTACCGGGTGGGCCCTCTGGGGTACTATGCGGATGAAGCCCTGGCTGCCGAGTCTCCCCATGGGACCACGGGCAATTATGGGCTCCTGGACCAGATCAAGGCCCTGGAATGGGTGCGGAAGAACATCGCATCCTTTGGCGGAGATCCGGAACGGATCACCATCATCGGAGAGTCCGCAGGGGCCTCCTCCGTGAATGCCCTCTGTGCATCTCCGCTGACGGAAGGAATGTTTATCCGAGCGATCGCCCACTCCAGCGGCATCGTGTCGCAAAAGCCCTATCACACCTTCCGCCCCATGGAAGAGGCTCTGGAGGAGGGGGAGAAGCTCCGGCAGGAGCTGGGAGCCCCGGACCTGGCCTCCCTTCGCGCCCTTCCCGCGGAAAAGCTGCTGGAAACCTCAGCCCAAAACGGCGCCATGACCGTGGACGGATACGCCCTCAAGGAGGACCCGAGACAGACCTATCTGAAGGGAGAAAACCATGAACAGGCGCTGCTAAACGGGTTTAATGTCAAGGAATCGGACGCTTTTCTGCTGGGGACCAAAGCCACGGCGGAAAACTATGAGAGCCTTTTGGAGCCCATCTTCGGGCCCTATGCTTCGGAGGCGGCCGCTCTGGTACCCCCGGGGAGCGTCACCCGGGATCAGAAGTTCATCATCGACGCCGGCGGAGAGGCCAAGGGCGCGTTAAATGAGCTCTACACCGCAGCCTGGTTTACCTACAGTCACTATGTCTGGAGCGACCTGGTGCTGCAGGAGGGGCGGCCGGTGTATGAGTATTACTTTACCAAGACCAACAAGTGCCTCAGCAACTTCCACGCGGGAGAGCTCCCCTATGTCTTCGGGAATCTGTGGCGCCACCCCGGGGTGTACGACGATGCGGATGAGGCTCTGTCCGAGACCATGCAGAGGATGTGGGCGAATTTCGCAAAGACGGGAGATCCCAACGGGGACGGCCTGCCGAAATGGGATCCCCTGACGCCGGAATCAAAGCTTTTGATGCGGTTTGACGACACCTGCGAGATGGTGGAGGACCCGAATCTGGAGATCTACCGGCTCTTAGACAGATACCAGGAGGAAGCGGCTTTGGAGCCATAGAAAGAAACCATCTACATGAAAAAAAGGTCCCCCGCAGCCCTGGTGTGCTACCCGTCAAGGGGACAGTGAAAAATAATAAGTGATTGGATACCGTCAGTTGAGGAATGAATCAGCTGGCGGTATTCTTTATGCTGCTACTGCAAATGCTGCATGATATTCCATCGGGGTCATCCGATGAAG
>JAFYFY010000034.1 GCA_017543485.1 Lachnospiraceae bacterium
CCATCTCCAGGTCCCGGGAGGCGTCCACCGTCGTCTGCGAAGCACCGCAGCTGCATAGGAGCAAAACCGCCGTCAGCAGCGCTGCGGCAGTCCGCCATCTTTGGGTTCTCGGATCCTGGTGCGGTTTTCTAGAAGATCCAGTCATTCTTTTCCTCGTAGTAATCGTCGTTTTTCTCGATGGGTTTTCGTTTATAGATGATGCCGAAGGAGCCCGGCCCGCAGTTCACCGTGATGGGAGAAGAGGCCTTCTGCAGGATGACATTCTGGAAGTATACATGGTCCAGGACCTGTCGCTTGATCATGTCCAGATCATCCTGGGACAGTCCCGCGTAGGTGATGAACAGATAGGTCCTGTCGATCCGGGCGGGATTGCGGAGCTGGGAGGCGATGTATTTCTTCCAGCACCGGGCCTGGGTACCGAACCGGATGCCCGCGGTGCGGAGGGTACTGTTTTTCAGGGAGATCACGGGGCGCAGCAAAAACAGCCGGGAGATGGTGTCCACCCGGGAGGAGAGCCTGCCGGCCTCGGTGAGATATTCGGTGGTGCCCAGGATGAAGCTGGTCCGGATATCGTCCTGAAGATCCTCCAGGGTGCTTAGGATCTCGGGCACGGCGCGCTCGTCCTTGGCCATTTCCAGGGCGCGGATCACCGCAAGCCCGACACCGCTGGAGACATGTCCGCTGTCCACCACGGAGACATTGTCGAAGGATTTGGCCGCATCCAGTGCATTCTTGTATCCGTCGGAGACATTCTTTGCCATGGAGATGTGGATGATATGCTGGGCCTTGGTAAGCTGGGAGGCAAAGAACTGCTCGTAGTCCGAGGGGGAGGGTGCCTGGGAACGGGCTCCTCTGTTTTTGTCCACCAGATGGTACAGGATGCCGTCGGTTTCGATCTCCTCGCCGTCCAGGAACAGTCCGTTCTCCGTATAGACCCGGTAGGGGATGATGGCCAGGTGTTCTTCCTTGGCATAGGAGGCCGGCAGGTCGCAGACACTGTCCGTGGTGATGAGCACGGGGAACTTTCTGGTAAAGTCGCGGAAGAGGGACTCCGACTCGGTGCCGGGATCCTCCGTGCGCTTGGTGCGGTTGACGATATCTGCGGGAAGGATCCGCAGGATCTCGGCTTCCAGCGAGACGCCGCTGACGGGCTTTAACAGATAGCCATCGAAGCCTTCCCGTCTGTAGAGGGCCTGGTTCTCGCTCCCGGCATTGGCGGTGAGGATGATCACGGGGGTGCTGATGTTGAGGCCGCCGGTCTGATTCCGGATGGCATGCAGGCACTCGATGCCGTCCATCTCGGGCATCAGGTGGTCCATCAAAATGGCGTGATACTGGCGGCTCAGGGTCATGTTCAGCGCTTCCCGGCCGCTCATGGCAGTGTCGATGGACACCTGCGTATCCCGCAGGAGCTTCTGGGCTACCAGGAGGTTGGACTTGTTGTCGTCCACCACCAGAACATTGGCCATAGGCGCGGTGAAGCTGGGGACATATTTGTCACGGGCCCGGTTTTCCGCCGAGGAGCCCAGGTTCAGCTCGCCCACCGTGGCGTCGCTGGCTATCTCCTGCATCAGGGAGACAGTGAAGGTGGATCCCTTGGTATAGATGCTGTTGACACTGACCTCACCTTCCATCAGATCCACCAGCTGCTTCACGATGGAAAGACCCAGACCGGTGCCTTCGATCTTGGAATTCTTTTCCTGATCCACGCGCTTGAAGGCGTCGAAGAGGTAGGGGATGTTTTCCTTTTTGATGCCGATGCCGGTGTCCGTGACGCTGAAGGTCACCAGGGCCCGGTAGTTTTCTTTTCGCTCGAACTGGACGGAGAGGGTGATGGAACCTTCCTTGGTGTATTTCACCGCGTTGTTCAGGATGTTGATCAGGATCTGCTTGATGCGGACCTCATCGCCGTGGAGCTGCTTGGGGAGGGTCTTGTCCACGTCCACGTGGAAGGCCAGACCTTTGTCCATGGCGCGGCCCCAGACCATGCTCACCACGTCGGAGAGAAGCTCTCCCGTTTCGTAGGTGATGGGGACGATGTCCATCTTGCCGGACTGGATCTTGGACATATCCAGGATATCGTTGATCAGAGCCAGCAGCATCTTGCCGGCTCCC
The DNA here is from genome assembly GCA_017543485.1 of Lachnospiraceae bacterium. GTDB lineage: Bacteria > Bacillota > Clostridia > Lachnospirales > Lachnospiraceae > AC2028. The sequence continues at coordinate 2,116 of JAFYFY010000034.1, forward strand.
TGGATGGTGCGGGCGTCCTTTGCCACCTCGTCGGAGATGTCCTCCCGCAGGATCATCTCATTCAGGCCGATGATGGTATTGATGGGGGTCCGGATCTCATGGCTCATACTGGAAAAGAAGCGGTTCTGGGATTTGTTCAGCTCTTCGATCTCCTGACGCTGCTCTTCCGCCACCTTGGTCTCGGACAGATAGATCCGGTTCTGGAAGATGATCATGGAAACGATCATGGCTCCCACCAGGATCAGGGAGGTCAGGGAGTCCACATAGGCGGCGTTTAGGGTGCGCTGCAGAAGAAGGTCCGGGCGGACGTATCCCACCACATAACAGATGATGGTGATCAGCATTCCGGCGATGAGAAAGGCGACCCGGTTTTTGCCCACCAGGTTCAGGGAGACAAAGACCATGCAGAACAGGATCCAGAAGGGTGCGCCTCCGTACATGCCCCCGCTGGTGACGAAGATGGCGGGGATCATGATAAACACCATCAAAAACGAAATCAGGTTGACCCCGATGGCGATGTGCCCGGTGTGGATGGATACCAGGGAGATCCCCAGAAGCAGCAGGGTAAAGGCACTGATGACCGCAATGCTGTATCCGTTCCCGCCGATGACCAGGGACACGATGACAAAGATGACGGCGGCGACCAGAGAGATGACGGTCATCAGGCGCAGGAGTCTCTCCCGGAGCGTGATCTGGTGGTTGGAGATGGGCTGGAAGATCTTCTTGATCATGACCGGTCACCTCCTTCCGCGGGAGCAAGCTCCATCGCTTTTTGAAACAGCTCCGTATATTCCGCAAAGGTACTCATCAGCTCTTCGTGCTTTGCCCGGATCTCGGGTTCGTTCAGATCCCGGGCGGCCTCCTCCTGATGCAGGGCCAGGCCGGAGAGCTCCTCCGCGCCCAGCATCCGGGAATTGCTCTTTAAGGTGTGGACCAGGATCCGGTAGTTTTCCCAGTCCGCCTTCCGGTAGCAGTCCGTGATGCTTTCCACCTTGTCGTCGTAGCTTTCGACGAACATGGCGATCATCTCCAGATAGAATTCTTCATCCTTGCAGTACTCGATGCCGGCGGTGGTATTGATCCCGGCCAGCTCCAGATACTCCACGGGGGAGGTGATGGAGATCCCTTCCGAAGAGGCGGATGGCACATCCGCGGCGGGAGCGGGCTCGGTCTCGCCGAAGAGTCCCATCATGGGGGGCTCTTCCGCCTCCGGCTCGGGGGCAGGAGGAGCGTCCTGTTTTTTCGTTTTCTTTTCCGGCACCGGCGCATCGATCCAGCCGATGGCGCCCTCCGGCAGGAGCTTCTTCATGACGCGCTCCAGCTCCACGGTCTCGATGGGCTTGGAGATGAATTCGTCCATGCCCTCCGACAGGAACATCTCACGCGCACCGCTGACCGCGTTTGCCGTGAGGGCGATGATGATATGTCTGGTGGCGGAGGTTTCGGTCTGCCGGATCCGCTTCATGGTCTCCACGCCGTCCATCTCCGGCATCATGTGGTCCATGAAGATGATGTCGAAGTCGCCCTTCTCGCAGGCCCGGATTGCCTTGATGCCGCTGTTGACCGTGGTGACTTCCATCTGGTATCCCCGGAAGATCTGCTGCGCCACCAGCAGGTTCATGGGCTCGTCGTCCACCACCAGCGCCCGGACACCCGGGCAGACCATCTGCAGGTGCTTGCCGTTTTCCGCATTTTCCCCATCGCCGGAGGCTCTCAGGATCTCCGCCAGCTTGGCGGTGCTGAAGGGCTTCTCCAGCATCACGGTGTTTACGGCCGCCTCGGGTAGTTCGTATCCCCGGTCCGAGAGGATGATCTGGCGGATGGAAGGATCCAGGCTCAGGTAGAAGTCCAGGTTCTCTTCGTAATCGATGTTGTTCACATAGACATGGGTCAGATGGTAGGCCGATACGATGCGCTTAAAGTCCTCGAACTGATTTGCGCGGTGGAACTGACATCCGAAGGCCTCTATGGCGTGATCGAAGGTACTGGTATAGAACTCCCGGACCTCCGGCAGGGAGAACCGCCCCGGCTTCAGGAAGGAGGCGATGCTGTACTTGCCTGCATCGGGGAGAAGGATGGCGGGATCCGAGTTGGCCACGGCGTGAGGGATGCTGACCTGCACGCTGGTGCCCCGGTTCTTCTCGCTCTTGATGATCATAAAGCCGTTCATGGAAGCGGCCAGACCCCGAACGATGGAAAGCCCCAGCCCCAGACCGCCGGCGATCCGGTTGCGTCCCATTTCCGACTGGTAGTATTTGTCGGTGATGCGCCCCAGCTCCTCCTCGTCGATGCCCACGCCGGTATCGCTGACCGTGATGCTCATGTTGATGCCGTAGGGCTCCTCCCGGAAGGTAATCCGGGTGCAGACGCCGCCCCGGCGGGTGAATTTCACCGCATTTCCCACCAGATGCCGCAGGATCTTTTTCAGCTTCCGCTCATCCCCGATGAGGGTGACGGGCATCTTCGGGTCGATGTCGAAGATCATCTCCGGCATGTTTTCCTTTTCCCGCCAGCGCATCTCCGCGATGAGATCCGCCACCATGGAGGTGACGGAGAAGGGCTCCTGGCTCACCACCAGACGGTCCGTATCGATCTCGGTGTAGTCCAGGATGTCCTCGATCTGGTCAAAGAGCCGGCGGCCTGCCAGCTGGATGGAGGTCAGGTCGTTTCTCTTTTTCTCGTCGGTCTCCTCCCGGAGGATCACGGAGGAGACACCCACCACCGCGTTGATGGGGGTGCGCAGCTCATGGGAGACATTGGTGAGGAAATCCTCGGTTCGCTTGTTGGCGTTGTTCAGTTCGGTGAGGATGGCCTGGGACTGCTGGAAGCCTCTCTGGCGGTTGGAAATCCAGCGCCGGATAAGGAAACCGGCGGCAAAGACCACGACGAAATGGAAGAAATATCGGGACACATCCACCAGGGTGATGGTGTCGGAGGACATCAGACGAAGGGCGATCCGCAGGATGATGGAAGCATAGTAGACGATCATGCAGACATTGATGGTGTTTTCCACGGAGGTGAGGGAAAAGCCCACCATGATGATCACTATGGCCGTGGTCAGATCCGACCACTCCTGGGCGGCGATGCTGAAGTAAAAATACGAGATATTGAAAAACACCACATAGAGCCACACCCACTGCTTTTCCGTCAGCATCTGGGTGACATGAAGGACCCACGCGGCGATGACACTGAAGGCCACGATGGGGATGGTCCAGAGGTCCGTTCCGTTTAACAGGGTGGACCAGACCACGGCCACGGAAAAGATGGTATAGAAGATACTCAGCGTGATCTGGGACTCCATAAACGTTTCGCGTTCGTTTCTGTTGTGATTGGTGTCCATGAAAACCTCCGTTGATATGGTGCTGCACGGGAATTGTGCGATCTGGGCAGCATGGGTATTTTATTTTAGCATATTTTAGTAGGAAATGCATCCTTTACCGGCGGTTTTCCTTCTTTTTCTTGCGTATTTGACGGATTCGGTTATAATGTCTGTTGATGAGGCGGAAGGTCCGTCTCAGGAATAGGAGGAGTTTATGAAAAAACTGATTGCAACTGTATTGACGCTGGGAATGATCCTCTCCCTGGCAGGATGCGGCAAGACCGCCGAGAGCGGTGCTGCAGCGGCAGACACCAAGTCCGCCGGCGTGATGACCTATGCGGAGTATGCGGCAGCGGCCGTCGACACGCCCGTGGTGGTGGAGACCTACGTGCAGGGAAAGCAGTCCTGGTGGGAGGATAAGGCTACGGTCTACACCCAGGACAAGGAGGGCGGCTACTTCCTCTACAACATGGCCTGCTCCGAGGAGGACTACGCAAAGCTGACCGAGGGCACCAAGATCAAGGTCACCGGCTATAAGTCCGAGTGGTCCGGCGAGGTGGAGATCACCGATGCCACCTTCGAGATCGAGGAGGGCAGCTATGTGGCTCC
>JAFYFY010000262.1 GCA_017543485.1 Lachnospiraceae bacterium
AATTCTTTCTTTTTCTTCATGATCCCCAGATATCCTTATTCCTTTGCCGCCTTTTTGAGGAAGGTGTCATAGAGCTCTCTGTCGTTCTCGGGACTGTCACTCCCCGTCACCAGCTTTGTGGTAGCGGCAGCCACCAGCTCCGCCACGTCTTCCTTTGCGGCCACCAGGATCCGCTCCCGCTCTTCCTCTGCGTTCTTCCGGGCGTGGGTGATGATCTCCCCCGCTTCCTTTTTCGCATCGGAGAGGACTCTGTCATACTCCTGTCCGGCCTTGGCCCGGGTCTCCGCCAGAAGCTTCAAGCGCTCCGCCTCGATTCCCTTCATCTGCTCTTCCACCTGCTCTTTTTGCCGGCGCGCATCTTCCTTTTCCTCATTCGCCTGGGCCAGGGCGGCATCCGCCTCCTCCTGTCTCGCGGCGATGATCTTCCGGATGGGCTTTAAGAGGAAGACACGGACCACCACGAAAAGCAGCAGAACGTTGATGACCGTAAAGACCAGATTGATGTCTAATTTCAGCATTTCCTTCCCTCTCGTTTATCCCAAAAACAGAATGATCATAATGCCGATGACCAGTCCGTAGATAGCGGTAGCCTCGGCAAGAGCGCCTCCAAGGACCAGCATTTTCATGATCTTGCCGTCCGCCTCCGGCTGACGCGCGCAGGCTTCACAAGCCTTGCTGGTGGCGATCCCAAGACCCACTCCCGCTCCGAGGCAGGCCAGTGCTGCGATTCCGGCTCCCAATGCGACCATAATGATTTCTCCTTTCGATATGAAAACTCAAAAAATGTGTTTATTCCACTGCCTCTTTGATGTAGATACTGGTCAAAAAGACAAATACGTAGGCCTGCAGGATCCCGTCGAAGATATCGAAATACAGGCTGAAGACCGCCGGCACCACAAGGGGCACCACGGTCTTTAAAAGTTCCATGATGACGAAGGCACCCACCACATTGCCGAAAAGCCGCATGCACAGAGACAGGGGCTTGATGGCCAGCTCCAGGATGTTGATGGGGGTCACGATGGCCACGGGCTCCTTGAAGCTTTTCAGCCATCCTCCCACCTTCTTTTTCCGGATGCCCGCGATCTGCACCAGGACGATGCTCATAAGGGCCAGGGCCGCAGTCACATTCAGGTCCTTGGTGGGGGGCTTGAAGCCAAAGAGTCCGATGATGTCGGAAAACCCGATGAACAGAAGGACCGTCACCAGATAAGGGGCGTATTCCTTTGCCTCCTCCCCCAGCATGTCGGATACCATCCCGTCCAGCTTGGACACCAGAAACTCCGCCACTGCCTGCCGTTTGGAGATGTTGTGGAGCTTCAGGTTCGAGGTGAGGATCAGGGACAGGATGAGGATCACGCCGATCACCACCCAGCTCACCACCACGGACTCCAGCACTCCGATCTCATGCCCCGCAATGTGCACCGTAAAGGCCACCTCGCAGGTCAGCTGCTCCATCAGCTCATCCGCAATTCTCGCTATTGCTTCTTCCATTTGGGTATATTCCCTTTCCTGAGTTCCTCGATCAGCTGTTCCCACTGACCGTTTTCTCCGAAGCCCAGCTCGCTCCGGAAATGATATGCCGCTTCCTCAAAGAGGGCCTTGGTGACATTTCGGATCATCTGCGCCGTCTCTTCGTCCAGTCCCCGCAGGGAATTCATCACCTGGGACACATTCTTGGAGAAGTTCGCCATAAAGTCGATCCGGTTGTCCGCATCGCAGCTGGTGATCACCTGGTAGAGGCTGTCCACAAACTCCTTCCGGCGCTGGGGGGGCTGGCTGTAGATCCAGTCGTTGATCACATTGTCCCTGGTCCGGACGTGGCCTTTTAATTCCTCCTCATACTCCAGCTCGCCGTTTTCTACCTTCCAGTTGTAGAGGTTGTGCTGAAGCAGGCCCACACCGTGGCTCTTCACCACCCGGTAGTCATCATCCTGCTGCTGGAGCATGCCGATGAGGCTGGACTGGGGCAGAAGCTTCGTGATCCGCCCCCGGATCTTTTCATAGGACTCTTTGTCCAACATCCGGTCAAAGAACCCGGGGCCGTCCAGGCAGTAGATCCTGCGCACACGGTCCTGGATCTCCGGCACGGAATGCATCACCGCATAGATGGCCAGATGGCCTCCCTTGGAATGGCCTCCCACAAAGAAGGGCACCGGGATTTTGGATGCGGCGATGGACAGGTATTCCACCGCAAAGCGCTGGGCCGGGATCTCGTCCATATAGGTGAGGTTAAAGTCCTCCTTCCAGCCCACCATGGTCTCGTCCGTCCCCCGGAAGGCCACAAAGGTCAGGCTCCCCCGCAGGACGAAGGTCACCGCTGCGAACTGGGTCTGCTGATGAAGATCCGTGATGCTCCTGTATCCGAAAAGGGTCAGATCCCGGAAGCGCCGCCCCGCCAGCAGGCGTTCGAACAGCAGCCGGTTGTGCTTGCGGTATTTCACATCCGCAAACATCTTCTCCCGGTCGGGATCCTTGGCCAGCATCGCCAGAGGCACCCCGCTGTCCTCCTGGGAATCCGGATCGGGCACCAGTCCGTCGAATTTCAGATACGCCAGCTGGGACAGTACCATGCTGTCCGCATCGCAAAAAGGCCTCTCGGAGAAAGGCACATTGCCGTACTCTTTCAAATAATCAAGAATGGTTCCGCTCATGTCAGATAATATCCCCCAGATACATATTGTATCTTTAAAAAATGATTATACCACAGATTGGGAAAATCGGCGAAAAAATGAAAGATCGCCCTCAGCTCTCCCGCTTTCGTCCGTTGTGCCAGCGGACCAGGGCCGTTCCGATGATGAGGACATACCCGATGATGCTCAGGGGCACCGGGATCTCATCGAAAAAGAGGAATCCCCAAAGGGCCGCAAAAAGGACCTGGGTGTAGTCAAAGACGGAGATCTCCTTGGCCGGCGCGAATTTGTATGCCGTGGTGATGCCGAACTGCCCCACGGAGGCTGCGATCCCCGCCGCCACCAGGCACAGGAGCTGCCCGGCACTCATGGGATGGAAGTCAAAAATGAGAAAGGGCGCCGTCACCAGACAGGAAAAGAGGGAAAAGCACAGAACGATGATGGGCGTCCGCTCTCCCGTCCGCCCCAGGCGTCTTACAAACACATAGGCCGTTCCGGCGCCAAAGCCCCCGTAGAGTCCGATGAGGGCCGGGAGGACACTCACATCCGCCGTGGGACGTATGATAAAGAGGGCACCGATAAAGGCCACCACAGTGGCGGCGATGTCCCGCAGGGTGGGCACTTCCTTTAACAAAGGGATGGACACCAGGATGGCAAAAAAGGGGGACAGCTTGTTCAGCATATTGGCATCGGCGATGTCCAGGCGGTCGATGGCATAGAAATTGGCGATGAGGCCGCTGGTACCGAAGAGGCACCGAAAGAGGATGTCGGTGTAGCTGGTCTTTTTGATATGGAATTTCTCTTCGGAGCGCAGGAGGAGAACCACGGTCACCACGGCGGCCACGGCGTTTCGGAAAAAGGCCTTCTGCATCGTGGGGACGTCTCCGGAGAGGCGGACGAAAAAGGTCATGAGGGAAAAGCCGAAGGCGGCTGCAAGAATGCAGAGGATGCCTTTGGCATATTGGGACTTCGGGGGTTCAGGGTTCTTCATGGGTTTGGCTTTCCGTCTCCTTCGCGGCACCGGAGGTTTCATCCGCAGGGGGCTCCGAAACGGGAGATTCCTCAGGGAGGGAGGATTCCTCCGGAAGGTCGGGGGTGCTGGCAATAGTGTGCTTTCCGGTGACTTTGCCGTAGAGGTAAATGTAGATGTAGGCCATCAGGGGGATGGCCACAGTGGCAAAGAGGCACAGGCCGAAGAGCTGGCCGCTCTTGGAGGGGTCAAAGATGGCCGCGATGAGGGTGATCAGGTAGAGGAGGACCAGGAGGATCACGATGAGGAGGGCGGCGATGCGTTTGGGGGTCATGTTCTTCATGGTTTTGATTCCTTCCATGTGTTCTCAATGTTCTCAGTGTTCTCAGACGGAGTCTCCGGGGTGTCGGGGTATCCCTCACGGTTCTCTTCACCGTGAAACAGCACAAAACAACGCGGGGGATATGGACATGGGTCGGGTCGGAAAACATCTGCCATCCATGGCAGTGTTTTCCTCAAATCGACATCCTGTCGATTTGTCCCTCGATGGAAGCTGTTTTGGCTGTTTCATCGGTTCGTTCACAGTTCGGGACACCCCGACACCCCATCGACTCCTGCCCGACAGTATTATATCTGCAGGCAGATATGCTCACTAACCAGGATTTTCTCTCACATTGAATTCCAGACAGGGTTCCAATGGTATCCCTACGCCGTCAGGTTCTGCACCCAAGTGCCCTTCTTGACTAAGTACAATCCGTAGCCGGCTTTGACGAAGTCGAGGCACTGGACGATGAGGTAGATGAGGACCACGTCCAGGGCGGTGAATTTCGCAAGGATGTAAGCCACGGGTACGGGAATGGCCCACAGGAAACCGGAATCAAAGAGGAAG
>JAFYFY010000263.1 GCA_017543485.1 Lachnospiraceae bacterium
CCCGACCTCCAGCGCGCTGATGCTCTGACTCTTTGCATAGATGCCGCTGAGGATGAGCACCAGAGAGGACAGCCCCTGGTTGATGCCCCCCGCCAGCTTCACGCTGAAGGACCGGACGGCGGAGACCACGGAGTCATGCCGCTCATGGTATCTGGCCTCGTCGTACTCGATGGTATTGTTGATCATGACGATGATGGCCAGGTTCATGAGACCCTGGGCAAAGAAGATCACAAACCCGATGACATTTAAGAGGACCACATTCTTCGGGAGCACATAGCCGAAGCCCAGAAAGCACCCGTAGCCTGCCAGCAGCGCCCCGTAGCAGACCCTCATGATCCTTTCCCTGGAAAACCGCCCCGCCAGGAAGGCGTAGCTCGCCTGGGAAAAGAGCATCCCGAGACCGTACATCACGGTAAAGAGAAAGACCAGATCGCCGCTGTCCGAATATCCGAATTCGATGTAAAAGAAGTTCACCCCGAAGATCAGGAGCAGATTGCAGGCGATGTTAAAGAAGATGGAGGCGACGCCTGCTGCCACCAGCTGATCGTTTCTCGCAAAGATCCGGTACATGTCCGGAAGGGAGAGTCTGTCCGGATTCTCCCCCCGATCCCGCTCCCGGATACCGAAGGCCGTCAGGAGCTGGAAGGCGATCAGGGCCAGTGCCACCACAAAGGCCACGATCCGGTAGGCCGCCACCGCATTTCCGGCGATGACCACCGGCACCACCCCCGCCACGGAGAACTGGCCGATGCATACGAAGATGCTCATGAGAGTCAGGAGGGAGTCCCGCACCCCCGGATCGGAGCTCAGAGAGGGCAGCACCCCCCAGTAGGCGATGTCGTTCATGGTATAAGTCATTCCCCAGAGGAGGTAAAAGAGGCTGTAGAAGGCCACAAATCCCCACCCCGAAGGCCTCACGGTAAAGAGGCACACGATGATCACCGCATTTGACAAAGATCCAATGAGGATCCAGGGCTTAAACTTTCCCATGCGAAAATGGGTATTTTCGATGATGATCCCCATGAGAAGGTCATTTACCGCATCCCAGATCATGCACACGATCATGGCTCCGCTGATCACCGCAAACTGAGCACTGGTGAGGTTCATGGTGTACTGCACATACAGGATCAGATACATGCTCACCAGCGCATAAGCCGCATCCCGCCCGGTGGCGCCGATGCAATAGCTCCATTTCGTCCTTCGGTCCAATGCTTCCTTCAATGCTGTCTACCTCCTGTTCGCCGATGCGATGATGGCATCCACCATGCGCTTTCCAAGGAGCCCGCCGCTCTGGCTGCTCACGCTGTCGATATTGCCCTCCAAAAGCCCTTCCGTCATCATCCGGATCTCCGGATCCTGCGCCGGTCTCCCGGGGAACATCATCCGGATGGCCGCTCTTCCGAAGGCCGCCCAGGCTCTGGCCAGACCGGAATGGGCCCGCATCTGGGCCAGAGAGTTCTTTCTCGTATAATCCCCGGGCTGCAGGTCGGAAAAACGGGTCCGCTCCCCTTCGTAGATCCGTCCGAAGTCGCTGTCCGAAAGCGGCACGGCGTGCTGCAGGGTCAAGGGGCTCCGAAGCGCCTCCCCCTCCACGGTGGTCTTCAGCCGCAGGCGGATGTCCTGAAGGGATGCTCCCACCTGGATCTCGTAGATTCCGCCAATGACCCGAAAGTCCTCATCCTGCCAGACGCTGAAGGCCCGGTCTCCCAGTGGGATCTCCACCTGCTTTTTCTCCCCGGGCTCTGCATACACCTTTGCAAAGCCCCGGAGCTCTCTGGCAGGCCGGAAGGCATCCCCTTCCGGATTTTTCACATAGACCTGACAGACCTCTTTTCCCGGCCTCTCTCCCGTATTCTCCAGGGTAAAGCACACCAGCAGCCTCCCCTCCTCATCCCGGGCCAGCTTCAGGTCCGAATAGGCAAAGTAGGTATAGCTCAGCCCGTGTCCGAAGCAGTACCGCACCGGCTTTTGGAAGGTGTCATAGTACCGGTATCCCACAAAGATGCTCTCCCGGTATTCCACATCGTCCGGATGCAGCGCCTGCTCCCCCTGCCGCCCGAAATACCCGCAGGAGGGGACGTCCTTTTCGGAAAAGGGGATGCTCTCCGCCAGCTTCCCGGAGGGGGTAACCTCTCCCAGGACGATCCGAGCGCAGGCACTTCCCACGGCTTCCCCACCCAGGTAGAGCTGCAGCACCCCCCGGCATCTGTCCGGCAGGGTCATATCATAGGGGGCTCCCCCGAAGGAGAGAAACCCGATGCGGTCCGTGATCTCCAGGATTCGCGACAGGAGCGCCTTCTGGTTCTCCGGCAGGCCGAAGCTGTCCCGGTCGTACCCCTCCCCCTCCGCCATGTCGGTGAGGCCGCCGAAAAAGAGGATGGGGGTCCCGCTTTCGGCCGCTTCCCGCACGGCGCTTACGGCTTCCTGTTCCAGCTTCTCGTTCCGGGCAGCCGTATCGCAGGCATAACCCCGGACAAAGCGGACTTCGGCTCCCAGCTTTCGAAACTCCTCCACCGGATCGTCGATCCGCTCCGTGTGGATATGGCTGCTGCCCCCTCCCTGGATCCTGGGACGGGCTGCCAGATCCCCCACGATCAGGATCCTGCTCCCTGCGGGAAGCGGGAAGAATCCTTCATTTTTCAAAAGGACCGCGCATTCCTCGGCGATCTCTCCGGCCAACCGATGACTGTGCTCTCTGGTCTCCTCCGACACCTGCGGGGCAGCGCCCTCCGGCTTTCGTTCCGGGTACCGTTCACACAGCTCCCGCACCCGCTGCAGGGCCCGTTCCATGGAAGATGCCTTCACGCGCCCCTCTTCCACCGCCTTTCGCAGCGCTTTGTAATGGGCGCCGCGGCTGTCCGGCATCTCCACATCCATCCCGGCTTCGATGCAGGCCGGCAGGTCCACGCAGGCCCCCCAGTCGCTCATCACCAGGCCTTCAAAGCCCCACCGGTTTCGCAGCACATCCGTCAACAGATACCGGTTCTCGCAGGCCGGACTGCCGTTCAGGAAGTTGTAGGAGGCCATCACCGTGGCGGGCTTTGCCTCCCTCACCACCTGCTCGAAGGCGGCCAGATAGATCTCATGAAGGGCCCGCCGGTCCACCATGGAGTTGGAGGTCATGCGGTGGGTCTCCTGGCTGTTGCAGGCAAAGTGCTTTAAAGAGGTTCCCACTCCGCATTCCTGCATGGCCTTTACATAGGCCGATGCCAGGGTCCCCGCCAGCAGCGGATCCTCGGAATAGTATTCGAAATTCCTGCCGCAAAGGGGAGAGCGCTTGATATTGACACCTGGTCCCAGCACCACGGACACCCCCAGCTCTTTGGCCTCCGCAGCGATCCCCCGGGCCATCCGGGCCGTCATCTCCGGATCCCAGGAGCAGGCAGCGCCGCTGGCCGTTGGAAAGCAGGCAGCCTCATAGCTGTCATTGTTTTTCGCGCCGTCCTCCTGGGCCCGCACGCCGTGCGGTCCGTCGGATACGCGGCAGCTCCCGATATGCCAGGCGCCGAAGCCCGTTACCAGTCTGTATGGATCCTTTGGATCCGCATGTTCTTTTTTCATGATCCGGAAATTCCCCCTGAAAAGAATGATCCTCTGCCACACCTTAGAACAAATGCCTCTTCTACTCTACATCCGGGAGCGGTCTCTGTCAAAAAAACCGGAGGAAAAAGCCCCCCAAGATCCCCCCAAAAATGAAAAAGATCCGCCGGAGCGCGTCCGGCAGATCCCTTCTTTTCCTGTCTTTTGTTACAGCACCTCTTCCAGCGCATCCTTCACCTGTTCGGGAAGCTCGCAGTTCTGGAGCCACTGTCTGAAGTCAGACAGCGGCAGAGTGCGGTACTTATCAAACACGATATCCTTTTGCAGATTGGCGATCCAGGCCCCGTCCAGCACCGCAAAGACCAGACGCTCCGTGTCGTTTTGAAGCAAGCGGACACCGGTGAGGGTCACGGTGTATCCCCGGGACGGATCCAGCGCCGGAAGTTCCAGCACAGCCCGGCCTTCCGTTCCCCAGCGTTCCTGGATATCCCCCTCTTTGCACGCTCCGGCACCGCCGGAAGCGGGAAGCGCCTCTTGCACCTCTCCGGCCCGCAGCACCGCCTTTTCGAAGGTGCACCCCAGGATATCCAGGGTGATCTTCCGCTTCTCCGGGATCAGCTCCAGGTCTCCCACAGCGGGCTCCGCGGTAAAGGTCAGCTCCTTCGCTGCCCCGTCATAGCGGACATGCATTCCGGTGGTGACAAAGCCCCCCGTTTCATATGCCATACTCTCGCCATCATCCTCGTAGAGCTCGTAGGAACCGTCCGCCCCCGCTCCCACCAGGATCCGCAGGGATGCGGGATTCTCCGTTCCGTTCTCCGCACCGCACTGTGCCAGAGGTACGATGCCTCCCGCGGGCAGGAGCACCGGGATCTCCTCCAGGGTCCGGTAGAGCTTTCGCACCTTCCGTCCTTCGTAGATCCGTCCGGAGAAGATGTCATACCAGCGTCCCTCCGGGATCAGCCCTCTGGAATACCCCATCCGAAGCTTCGGGTCCGTCTTTTCCGTCACTGCGCAGACGATCAGGTTCTCCCCGAAGCGGTACTCATTTCCCACCTCGTAGCTCTCCGGATCCTCCGGCAGATCGTAGTACATGGGCCGGATGAGGGGTCTGTCCTCCACGGATGCCCGACGGTTTTCCGTATACAGATAAGGCACCAGGGCGTGGCGAAGCCGCATGAAGCGTCCCACGATCCCCCGATAGGGCTCCGGCAGCATCCAGGGCTCCTTGTTAAAGAAAGGACTGGAGCTGGAATGAATCCGCATCACCGGGCTGAAGACCCCGAACTGGATCCAGCGCACCAGACGGTCCAGATCCTTGTCTCCCAGCATATGGCCGCCGATGTCATGGCTCCACCAGCCGTAGCCGATATTGGCGGCTGTGGAGGTAAAGACGGGCTGAAAAGCCAGGGATTTCCAGGTGGTGTGAGTGTCTCCGGAAAAGCCCACCGGATACCGGTGGCTTCCGACCCCCGCATATCGGGAAAAGGTCATGGGGCGCCTGCCCTGCTCCTTCAGATCCAGATAGTGATAATGGTTCAGCAGAAGGAGGGGATCCACCTCGTCCTTTTCTCCCTCTCCCTGCTGCCAGTCGATCCACCAGAAATCCACCCCGTCCTGTTCGTACGGATGCAGGACCTGTTCGAAGTAGGCCCTGCGCCAGGCGGGGTCCCCAAAGTCAAACTCCAGCGGATCCTCCGTCTCCGGATTCCGTCCCAGGGCCCGGGCCATGCGCGCATAGGCCTCCTCAAACCCCCGGATGCCGTCCGCGGGATGCAGGTTTAAGGTCACTGCCAGCTTCCGGTCCTTCAGGGCCCGCAGGAACCTGCGATAATCCGGGAACAGTTCTTCGTTCCAGGTATAGCCTGTCCAGCCGTTTCCGTATTTCGGATCCACCCGGGTCAGATGCCAGTCCATATCGATGACCGCTACGGACAGCGGGATCCGTTCTTTTTGAAACCGCTCCAGAAGCTCCAGATAGGAGGTTTCACTGTAGCGGCAGTATCTGCTCCACCAGTTTCCCAGGGCGTAGCGCGGGATCATGGGTGTATGACCGCAAAGGGCACAGAACCCCCGAAGTCCCCCGTAAAAGTCCCGTCCGTAGCCGAAAAAGTACAGATCCGTCTCCGGGTGGTCCCGAAGGAGGAATTCTCCGTCCTCCAGCACCGGACCGGCGCTGTCATCCAGCACCGCAAAGCCCTTCCGTCCGAAGATCCCCTTTCCCA
>JAFYFY010000264.1 GCA_017543485.1 Lachnospiraceae bacterium
ATATGCACCACATGGTTCCAGGCATACTCCCCGAGATTGATGACACCCAAAGGCGCGTTCTGCAGGCGAAGCTCATCCGCCGTCACACCCTCCGGCAGGGGTTTTTGCACCAGCATCCCATCCGCATCCGGCTCCTCCTCGTACACGATGCCGATGGGGCCGTAGTTGATCTGGGCAGAAATGACGGGATCATAGTAGCGGTCGAAATAGGCCAGCAGGATCTCGGGATATTTGCAGTCGGAAAAGATCACCACCTCTCCCGTTCCGATCTCCGGATTGTTGGAGACACAGACGGTCTGATCCCCGTCCGGTCCCACCAGGGGCGCGCACACGATGTAGTGCTCCGGGTTGGAGACCACTGTCTCGCTCTCCCACCAGTAGAAGGCTCCGTAGGTCTCCATGCCCTTGCCGTTTGCCAGGAAGTTGTCCTGGCTCTGCTCGAAGGACACCTTGTCGATGAGCCCTTTGTCCACCCAGTCCGCGATGAAGTTGGTGGCATCCCGGAAGCGGTCATCCGTCACGGTGTAGGTCACTGCCCCGTCTGCCACCACCCGGTGTTCCAAATTGTCATTTAAGCCGAACATGCCGTAGAGATCGCACTGATTGCCCTGCCAGTTGTTGTACACGAAGTTTAAGGGGCGCTCATCATCCGTCTTTCCGTTGCCGTTCATGTCATGGTCTCTGAAGTAGCTCAGGATCTGCTCCATCTGCTCCGCGGAGAGGGTCAGTCCGTCCTGCAGATCCGCTTCGGACAGTCCGTCCACCGCACCGGCTCCGATGACCTCCTTCGTCCACTCCGTGTTCAGAAAGAGCAGATTGGGGAATTCCAGAAGTCCCATCTCTTCGATCCGGGGCAGGGAGTAGATCTTCCCATCCTCGATGTTTAAGAGCTGTCCTTTGATGTCGGGCCGCTCTTCCAGGAGTTTTTTGAAGTTCGGCATATAGTCGAGATAGTCGCTGATGGGGACCAGCACCTTTCTCTTCGCGTATTTGATGATCTCTCCCGCTCCCATCCCCGCGTGATAGATGGCATCGGGGCGATTTTCGCTGTTTCCGAAGATCAGACTCTTTTGCTGGGAATACACGGACTCCGACACATTCTCCCAGGTGACGGTGACGCCGGTCTGCTCATACAGATCCTGCATGATCTTCATGTCGTTATAATCCAGCGCGGATGCATTCTTGGAAGAATAGATGCTGAAGGAGATCTCCGCCGTTCCCTTTTCGTTCAGGATGGGTTTCGTCGGATCCTCCCACTGGAATCCATACTCTTGCGTCAAAGATGCCGCATCCGCTGCAGGGGCAGCCGCCCCTCCCGCCTTTTCCGATCCGCAGGCCGCCAGGGATGATGCCATGGCTGCCGTCAGGATCAGCGCACCGATCTGTTTCCGTTTTTTCATTGTTTTCCTCCCTCAGTCTTTTAATGAACCAAGCATGACGCCTTGCGCAAAGTATTTCTGTACAAAAGGATACAGGCACAGCACCGGCAGACTCGATACGATGACCGATACGTATTTGAGCTGATTGGCCAGCCGGTACTGCTGCAGAATTGTCTCACCGCTGCCGCCCACGGTGCTCTCGGATGCGATGAGGATTTCCTTCAGCACCAGCTGGAGCGGGTACTTCGACTCATCCTGCAGAAAGATCATGGCTCCGAAATAGCTGTTCCACTGTCCCACCGCGTAGTAGAGAGCCATCACCGCAAGAATGGGCTTGGCCAGGGGCAGCACGATGGAGAGAAAGGTCCGGAACTTCCCAGCTCCGTCGATCCGCGTCGCTTCCAGAAGTCCCTCCGGGATGGAGGATTCGAATAAGGTCTTCGTCATGAAGAGATTCCATACCGACAGGATCGCCGGCAGGATCACCGCCCATGCGGAGTTTACCAGGTGCAGGCTGCTCATCACATTGTAGAAGGGGATGAGACCGCCGCCGAAAAACATGGGGATGATGAAAAAGATCATCCAGAACTTCC
>JAFYFY010000265.1 GCA_017543485.1 Lachnospiraceae bacterium
AGACCGCGGAGCATCCGGGGATGATGCCGGAGGATGAATATGACATCGCGGGATTTACCGTGGGGGCCGTGGACCGGAAGGACCTGATCACCGGCGAATCCATAAAGCCCGGGGATACCCTTATCGGCATCGCCTCGTCGGGTCTGCACTCCAACGGCTTCAGTCTGGTGCGCAAGGTCTTTGACATGACCGCGGAGAGCATGAAGACCCATTACGCGGACCTGGGCGGCAGCCTGGGAGAAGCGCTCCTGGTTCCCACCAGGATCTATGTGAAGGCGCTTCGCAGCGTGAAGGATGCGGGGATCCGCGTGAAGGGCTGCAGCCACATCACTGGCGGCGGCTTCTATGAGAACATCCCGAGAATGCTTCCCGAGGGCTGCAGAGCCATCGTCCGGAAGGAAAGCTATGACGTCCCTGCGGTGTTCCGGCTTCTGGCACAGATGGGCGGCATCGAAGAGCGGATGATGTACAATACCTACAACATGGGACTGGGCATGGTCCTGGCTGTGGAGAACGGCTGTGAGGACACCGTGCTCCAGACGCTGGAGTCGGCAGGTGAAAAGGCCTATGTGGTGGGCTATGTCGAGGAAGGCGAGAAAGGGGTCGAGGTGTCGTAATGCTGCGGATCGTAGTGCTGGTCAGCGGAGGCGGAACCAACCTCCAGGCGATCATCGATAAGGTGGCGGACGGCAGCGTGGAAAACACGCAGATCGTGGGCGTCATCTCCAACAATCCCGGCGTAAAGAGCATCGAACGGGCGGAAAAAGCGGGCATCCCTGCCTGCGTGATCTCCCCCAAGAGCTACGGGGACCGGGAGCAGTTCCATGAGGCGCTGCTGTCGCAGATCGAAGCCTATGCGCCGGACCTCATCGTACTGGCGGGATTCCTGGTGAAGATCCCGGCGGAGATGATCAGACGCTATGAAGGGCGGATCATCAATATCCACCCCTCCCTCATCCCCTCCTTCTGCGGTGTGGGATATTACGGGCTGAAGGTGCATGAAAAGGCCTTGGAGCGCGGCGTAAAGCTCACCGGAGCCACCGTCCACTTTGTGACGGAGGGCATGGACGAGGGCCCCATCATCGCACAGAAGGCCGTGGAGGTCTTAGAGGGAGATACCCCCGAGATCCTGCAGCGGCGGGTCATGGAACAGGCCGAGTGGGTGATCCTGCCCCAGGCCATCTGCGACATCGCCTGCGGACGGATCGAAGTCCGGGACGGAAAGGTGTGCCGGAAGGCATAGGGAACCGAAAGAAAAAGAAATCGAAAGAGAGAACAAGATGAAGATTTTGGTGGTCGGAAGCGGCGGACGGGAGCATGCCATCGTCAGAAGCATCGCAAAGAGCCCCAGAGCCGAAAAGATCTACTGCGCACCGGGAAATGCCGGGATCGCGCAGCTTGCGGAGTGTGTCCCCATCGGGGTCATGGAGTTTGAAAAGATTGCGGCCTTTGCAAAAGAGCAGGCCGTGGATCTGGTTATCGTGGGACCGGACGATCCCCTGGTGGGCGGGCTGGTGGATGTGCTGGAGGCAGCGGGCCTTCGCACCTTCGGACCCAGAAAGAATGCGGCGATCCTGGAGGGAAGCAAGGCCTTCTCCAAGGACCTGATGAAAAAATACGGGATCCCCACCGCGACCTATGAGACCTTTGAGGATGCGGATGCGGCTCTTGCCTATCTGCGGACCAAGGCGGAATACCCCATCGTCCTGAAGGCGGACGGCCTGGCGCTGGGGAAGGGCGTGCTCATCTGCAACACCCGGGAGGAGGCCGAGGAAGGTGTCCGGACCATCATGACGGACCGCAAGTTCGGGGATGCCGGGAACCGCATGGTCATCGAGGAATTCATGACTGGCCGGGAGGTCAGCGTGCTGTCCTTTGTGGACGGAAAGACCATCCGCATCATGGCTTCCGCCCAGGACCACAAGCGTGCCAAGGACGGGGACCAGGGTCTGAACACCGGCGGAATGGGGAATTTCTGCCCCAGCCCCTTCTATACGGAGGAAGTGGATGCCTTCTGCAGGGAGCACATCTACCAGGCCACCGTGGATGCCATGGCAGCGGAGGGCAGACCCTTTAAGGGCGTCATCTTCTTCGGCCTGATGCTTACCCCCAAGGGGCCCAGAGTGCTGGAGTTCAATGCCCGCTTCGGCGATCCCGAGGCACAGGTGGTGCTGCCCAGGATGGAAAATGACCTGCTGGATGTGATGGATGCCTGCATCGACGGGACGCTGGAGGATGTGGAACTGCACTTTTCCAAGGATGCGGCGGTATGCGTCATCCTGGCCAGCGACGGATACCCGGTGAGCTACGAAAAGGGCTTCCCCATCACGGGACTGGAGGCCTTTGACGGAAAAGAGGATTATATCTGCTATCACGCAGGGACCAAATTCGACGAACAGGGACGCATCGTGACAAACGGCGGAAGAGTGCTGGGGATCACGGCTCTGGGCCCGGATCTGAAGACCGCGCGGGAAAAGGCATACGAGGCCACAACCTGGGTTTCCTTCGAGAATAAGTATATGAGAACCGATATCGCAAAGAGCGTCTGCGACGGTCAGTAAGGGAGGAGTAGAAGATGAAAAGCATGAAGAGTGTGATGAAAGGGGTCCGGATCGCAGCCTTCGCGATTTTCGCGCTGGCACTTCTTCGGATGCCCATGACAGCCCTTGCCTACACAGGGACTGTGACGGCCACGACCGCAAATGTCCGGTCGCAGCCCAGCGCCAGCAGTGAGGCCATCGCCAGCGTCACCAGCGGCAACACCATCGACATCCGTTCCAAGACC
>JAFYFY010000266.1 GCA_017543485.1 Lachnospiraceae bacterium
GAGGATGTAGTCGAACTTCTTCATCTCCTCCTCATCCAGACCCAGCTGACTCTTCTCTCTGGTGAGGGCGGTCTTGGAGGTAAGTCTCATAACGATCTTTTCGCCGTAGACCGTGGGAAGCACGGATACACGGATATCGTACTCGTTCCGGTCCACCACCTGGGTGATACGGCCGTCCTGAGGCTTTCTCTTCTCGGCGATGTCCATGCCGCCGATGATCTTGATACGTGCGGCGATGGCTGCCAGGGTCGCAACGGGGTAGGTCTTTTTATTATAAAGCGCACCGTCGATCCTGTACCGGACACGGACCTTGCGCTCCAGGGGCTCGATGTGGATATCGGAGGCTCTCTGACGCACGGCGGAATCGATCATGTCCTTCACCAGCATAACGATGGGGGAGCTGTTGATATCGTCAGCGTAGATGTCGTCCTGAAGGGCTTCCTCACGCTCCTTGGTGTACTCCTGCAGTGCCTCGTCCAGATCCTGCTGTCCGTAGAACTTCTCGATGGCCAGCATGACGTCCCGGGTGGTGGCGACCACGGGCTCCACGGTACAGTTGGAAATAATGGCCACATCGTCCATGGCGTACATATCCATGGGGTCTGCCATGGCCACCAGGATGATCCCCGGCCGGTTCTCGTCAAAGGCGTAGGGGAAGACCACATGCTTTTTCAGCACGTTCACGTTGTCCATCCACATGCTGGTAATCTCTTCGGGAACGGGCTCCTCCTGCGGGCGCACTGTCTTTAAGTGCATCTGCTCCGCCAGAGCCTGGGCGATTTTTTCCTCGGTGACGATCCCCTGCTCCACAAGATATTCGCCGAGCTTCTTCCCGCTCTCCTTCTGAAGAGGCAGTACCTCCTCCAGTTTGGCGTTGGTCAGAAATCCGGCGTTTACCAGTACATCTCCCAGTCTTAATTTCCTTCTGCTGTAATCCATAAGTCATCCTCCAACGGGCCTAAACATACATGTTAATTATATAGCAAAACGCGGAAAAAAGTAAATAGTTTCACGCAGAGTTTATGCTCTGGCCCGCTTGATGAGGCTCATTTTCATGATCTTTTCGCACAGATCCTCGAAGCTCATGCCCTCCGCCCGGGCCTCCAGCACCAGATGGGAATCCGGATAGAGCTGGGGCAGGGAATCGCACTCCAGGCAGACAAAGGATTCATCATCCCGGACGATAAAGTCCATATTGGCGTAGGCCGTGACCCCCAGCACCTCGGTGACGGTCTCCGCCGCCTCCTGCAGCTTTGCGGTGAGCTCCGGAGAGATTTCCGCCGGGCAGCGCTTTACCGTCTCGCCCTTCATGTTCATGCCGGTATCCCCGTCCCCGGCGGGCATGCGCAGCATCTCCAGCACCGGTGTGGCCTCGCCGTCGATGGTCCCCACGGAAAACTCCCGTCCTGAGACATACTCCTCCACCAAAATATCGCTATCCCACCGGAATGCCTCCCGGACGGCCTTCACATACATATTGCGGTCGCTGGCCACGGAGACCCCCAGACCGATGCCTCCGTTGTTGGGCTTGACGACCACCGGGTAGGGGATATCCACCTCCTCGGGATAGACCATTTCCCTGTTTTTTTTGACGGTATAGCCCCTGGGAATCCCCACCCCGGCGTTGGCCATCAGCTCCTTCGCCATGTACTTGTTGGAAGAGATGGCGGAGGAGAAATAATCGCATCCGGTGTAGTCGATGCCGTGAAGGTCAAAGGCCGCCTGCACCTTTCCGTTCTCTCCGTTGGCGCCGTGGAGCGCGATAAAGACGATGTCGCACTGTCTGCAGATCTGCAGCACATTGGGTCCGAAATAGGAGGGGGACTGATCCGCCCTGCGCTTTTTCACCGCCCACAGATCCGGGATCTCGTCCGAGATATTTTTGGGCTCTAAGCTGTATTTTTCCGGTTCCTCGAAGACCCGGTCCAGGTCCTCTTCCTCCTCGCCGTAGCCCATGAAGGCATCCAGCAGGATCACCTTATGCCCGCACTCCCGCAGCACATCCGAGATGGCCACGCCGCATTTTAAGGACAGGTTCCGCTCATTGGACAGACCGCCCGCCAGCACCACCACGTTCAGATTCTCCGGCAGCTCCAGCTCGTCCTCATCCCCGTTCCCGTAGGCCTCCACGATGAGGTCGGAGCCGTCCATGTTCAGCTCCATGGTCTTGATGTTGTCCATGGTCATGGAAACGATCTGCAAAACGCCCCGGATCTGGTCCTCGGAAAGCTCCACCTCGTATTTGCTCCGGGCGATGCTCTGGATCTTCCGCACCACTGCACCGTTCACATGGAGGATCAGGAAGTTGGAGATCCCCGCCACCGCCTTCAGGCGCCTGGAGTTAAGGAGCTCCCCGAACATATCGATGATCTTTACGATGTGATCCGCCTTGAAGCTGAGCATCACATTCTTCAGGGCCTTGATGAACTCCGGGTTCTTCCGGGAGTACAGGATGATGTAGGCAAAGAGGTACGCCGTATTGTCGGAGTACTTCCGGTTCCCGATCATGTCACAGAGGAAATTGATAAAGCCTCCCACGGACTTGTCCTCCATGGTGAAGGCCTGCTGGACGATATAACCCACCAGCTGGTTGGTCTCGTCCTTTTCCTTCTCGCTGACGGCGGAGCGGATCATGCTGTTGATGAACTGGTCCATGATCTGCATCTCGGGGCTCTGTCCGTTGGGATTGACCCGCATGGAATAGACCCCCTCCGAGGTGAAGTCAAAGAAGGTGTTGGGGCTGTGGGCCTCCGCAAATCCGAAACGCCCATAGTCATAGCCGATATAGTACGTCCTGGAACCGATGTCGTTCATCAGGATGTTCACATAGTCAAAGTCAATGTTGTGATTCTCGATGACACCCTGGCGCTTCTGGATCTGGCGTCTGTACTGTTCGAAGAATTTGTCGGAAAAGCCCTGGCCGTCAAAGGAGACGCATCTGGCGGGGGTGTCGTTCAGCACCGTGATGTACTTGGCCTTATTTCCCCCCTTGGAATGCCCGATGACCGTTACGGAGTAGTTCTCCAGGCCCAGTCTGTCATAGACCTTTTTGTACCACTCCAGGGCATTGATCTGCTGCAGGGAGTCGGTCTGGTTCGCCCCCAGGAAATCATCTGCCCACTCATTCTCCGCCGTGCCGCGGAAGGCCACCACCGCCTCCTCCTGACCGTGGAGGAACACCGCGGAGATCCCGCCGCCCCCGCCGTAGGCCTCGTCCAGATGGGTCTCGGCGATGACCGCCTCGCAGATGGCGGGGTTCTTTTTCATGGCCAGGAGCACATTCTTCCAGTCGTGCCCCGTCATATACACACAGTAGACATATTCCGGATCCAGGGCCGAGAGGTCGATGGAATCCAGGTATTCTCCCACGGTCTTTCCCTCCGCCTTCAGGATGGAGGTCAGAGCCTCGTGATCCAGGGTGTAGGTGAGGTGCTCTAACAGGAGCAGTTCATCCATTTTGTACATAACGGGTTCCTTTCTGTGTGTCGTTTTATTCGGATCCGGCACGCGGCCGGAGGGGCATTCTTTAGCGGTTCTCGATCTCCTCGATGAGAGCCTGGTACACCAGATTCAGGTTGTCATTCTCCTTCCGCAGGTTCCGGACCAGATTGATGCTGATGAACTTCAAAAGCTCCACTCCCGCCGCGGGATGGCTGGCCAGGAAGGCATTGAAGCTCTCCTTGCTCACCACCAGGCAGGTGCAGTCCGTCATGGCATGCACCGTGGCAGAGCGCTTGTCCGTATCGATGAGGGCCATCTCCCCGAAGACGCAGTGCATATAGTCCTCCAGGGTGCAGACCACGAACCGGTCTCCGAAGACCGTGGTTTTGATGATGTCCACGCGTCCCTCCATGAGGATGTACATCTCGGAGCCGGAATCTCCCTCCGTGATGATGTTCTCCCCCTGAGAAATATGCTTCTCCGTCAGCACGGAGAACAGGTCCGAAAGATCCTCCGGCGTGATCCCGGAGAGCAGGGGGAAGGAAGCTAATTTTTCCAGATTGTTTTTGTTGTTTTCCATAATTCTCACTTCGTGGCGATCGGGGACGGTTCCTGGGGATCAGGGACGGTTCCTCACAGCCAGAGGGCGGCGGTGACGAACCGTCCCCACATCCCCACCGGTCATCCGTTACAGCATTTACCGGCTCTGCTGCATCCAACCATCCACCGGGCTTTCACCCGATCCGAACGACTTTTGTTCGATCCTCCCGGAAGGCATCCTGCAAAACTTACAGTTCCTCGCCCAGGATGATGGCACCCATGTTTTCCCGGAGGATGTAGTCGTCCGCGGGGTTTAAGTGGGGCTCGTTGGTCTCCAGGGTCTTCACATCCTTGAGCTTTTTGATGATCTCACCGTAGTTGGTGGATTTCTGGGCATCCGCCAGGATCCGGTGCTTTAGCTCCTTCTCCACGCCCATGTTCTCCAGGACGCCCAGAAGGAGGATGTTCTGTTTTTCCTTGTACCAGGCAAAGAGCTCGCCGTAGGGTCTGCCGATCCACTCATCCCCGATGGGGGCGATCTGGACCGAGACGCCGTCGCCGTTATCCAGGAAAGAGCTCATCACCTTGCTCATGCCGCTGTAGTTGGTGGAGGTGGTGAGGATGTAGCGGGTGTATTCCTCGGTGTAGATGACCTCCGCGCAGTTCTGGGCCTCCAGGTAGTTTTTGTACCGCTCCGTCTTGATCTCCGCGCAGATGTGGCACTTGGGATTTAAGTTCCGGATCAGGAGGGCGCATACGAAGACCCGGGAGTCGATGAGTTCCGCGTCCAGGTTCTCCTGATTTTCCCCGATGATGAGGACCTTGGAGGCTTCCTTTACGTTGGCGCTCATGAGGGTCTGCTCCTCCGTGTAGTCTCCCCGGAGGATGTTCAGCCCCCGCAGATCCGGATCCTCCCGCAGCGTCTGGATCTTCAGATCGTCCGCATTGTTGATGAGAATGAGATCCGAGGGGTGCAGTCCTTTATTTTTCCGCATGATCTCCTGCATCAGGATCTTGATATCGCTTTTCCATCCGCAGATGATGATATGTCCTTTCATGGTCTTCATCCTCTTCGTTCCTCTTTCGAGATTCAGCTTCCGCGCCACCAGGGCGGAGGAGATGTAACCGGTGATGGCCGAGAGTCCGAAGACCCCGAAGGTCAGGACGATCAGGCCGATCCACCGCGTCCCCGACAGGTCCGTGTACTGGTAGTCATTTCCGGCGATGGCCAGGAGGTTGTACTCCAGCACCTCCAGGAAGGAGGCTTCCACCCCCTGCACCTGCAGAGTGATCTGAATGGACCAGCACAGCACCAGGAACAGCAGGATGATCAGCAGGATCATCCGCAGGTTGATGAGCCGCAGGAAATCTTTGATTTTTGTCCAGGTTTCTTTCATGAAAGATACTGATCCAGCGTCAAAAGCAGTTTTTCGTAATAATCGATCCGGACATCGTCGTCCGCGTTGTAAATCTCATGGCGGGAGGACTCGTAGTGGACAAACACCGCCTTGGGCACCCGCTTTGCAAACTCCGCATACCCTTCCGGATCGATGAGTTTGTCCTGTCCCGCGGTAAAGATGGTCATGGGGAGGGTGAGCTTCCCGGTGCCCTTCATGAGACGCTTTCCCACTTCGATGGAGGCAAAGATCCAGGCGTAGCTGGCGGCGTAAGTCTGGTAATGACTGTCCTCCAAGCGCTGACGGAAAAGATAATCGTACCGCGCTTTCGACAGGGCGCTGGAGGTTTCAAAGACCGGTGTCCGGTCAAAGCGGTGCTGCCCCGGTCCCGGAAGCTCCATGCGGCCGGTGAGCTTCACAAAGGTCTTCACTGCCAGCACCACGACAGGTCCCTGCCCCCCGGTGCTTAAGCGGAACATGGGGGAGGAAAAGACCGCCCCTTTGAACAGTCCCGGATAGTTCTCCAGAAACAGTGCAGAGACCGCACCGCCCATGGAATGGGCAAAGATCACCTTCGGCAGCCCCTCGGACCTGGGGTCCACGATCCGGTCGTAAAAGCATTTCAGATCCTTCATGTAGGTGCGGAAGTCATCGATGACGACGATGTCCGCCGCGTCCGGGAGCTTTCCGCCGGAATACCCGTGGCCCCGCTGCTCCAGGAAAAAGAAGCCAAAGCCGCTGCGGTAGAAATACCAGGCCATTTCATGATATTTGCCGAAAAACTCACTGAGGCCGTGGACCATCAGCACGATCCCCTTCGCACCCTCCGGGATCGCGTAATAGTACCGAAGCGCCGTATCGTCAAAGCTGGAAAGATTCCCCGAAAGGACCGTATCCCGCAGCCAGGCTGCCACAGGTCCCTCCATAGCGGGCAGATAGTCAGATTCACCAAGCAGGTCAGATTTCGTCAGCATGTTTCTCCCCTTCTCTTTGACCCGAAGCCCCTTTCCCCAAAGGATTTTTCCGGGTGGCGCCACCGACTGTCCCGTGTTCCCTGGCGTTTTCCATAAATGATTGCAACCGGACAC
>JAFYFY010000267.1 GCA_017543485.1 Lachnospiraceae bacterium
ACAGTCTGAACGTCTCCGAGACCTCCAGACAGCTCTTTATCCACCGCAACACCCTGGTGTACCGTCTGGACAAGATCCAGAAGAGCACGGGGCTGGATCTGCGGGTGTTCGAAGATGCCATCACCTTCAAGATCGCCCTGATGGTGGTGCGCTATATGAATTACATGGAAACCAGTGAGTATTGACAAAGGAACTGTATGAGCAGAAAAGAGATCAAAGAACAGAAACGGGAGAAGATGATCCAGGAAGAGGGGATCATCTATCTCGACCATGCCAGCATGAACTTTCCCGAGGAGGGAGCGCCGGCCATCGATGACGTGACACTGCACATCGAAAAGGGAGAGTTTGTCTTTATCGTGGGCGCCACGGGAAGCGGAAAATCCACCATGATCAAGCTCCTTCTGCGGGAGCTGGTCCCCACCAGTGGCAATGTCTACGTCATGGGGCAGAACACGAAAAAGCTGCGCCACCGGGAGATCCCGAAATTCCGCAGGAACATCGGTGTCGTCTTCCAGGATTTCCGACTCCTGAAGGACCGGAATGTGTACGAGAACGTGGCCTTTGCCCAGCGCATCATCGAGGTACCCTCCAGAGAGCTGCGGCGCAACGTCCCCAGCATTCTCTCCATGGTGGGACTGGCGGGCAAATACCGCTCCAGTGTGAAAAAGCTCTCCGGCGGTGAGCAGCAGCGCGTGGCCCTGGCCAGAGCGTTGGTGAATCAGCCCCCCATCCTTTTGGCGGACGAGCCCACCGGAAACCTGGACCCCGGGAACTCCTGGGAGATCATGAGCCTCCTGGAGGAGATCAACGAGCAGGGGACCACGGTGATCGTGGTCACCCACAACCCGGAGATCGTCAACGCCATGAAAAAGCGGGTGGTGGCCATGCGAAAGGGCGTCATCGTCAGCGATCAGGAAGAAGGCACCTACATGGAGGAGACCCTCTTTGAGGAGGAGAACATCTTCACCGATCTGAGCTTCGTGGAGGAAGGCTTCGGCGGCGAGCAGTACGAGGAGATGTACGAGGAAGAAGCCGAGGAGGAGACGCGGTTTGACGTCTCGGACCGGGAGAACGAGCAGATAGGAAGTGATGCCGATGAAGATTAGAACCTTTCTCTATACCCTGACCCAGGGAGTCCGGAACCTGTTCCGCAACGGCTGGTACTCCCTGGCATCCATCGCCACCATCGGCGCCTGCCTGTTCCTCTTCGGGCTCTTCTATGCCGTGGTGGCCAATCTGCAGAACATCCTGCACACCGTGGAGGAGGGTGTCTCCGTCCAGGTGTTCTTTGAACCTGAGGTCTCGGATATGCGCATCGAGGAGATCGGTCAGCAGATCGCGGCCCGGGTGGAGGTGTCCAAGGTGGTGTACCACTCCGATGAGGAGGTGTGGCACGATTTCGGCACCAAGCTCTTCGGCGAGAACTACCGGGAGGGCTTCCCCAACGGGGAAAATCCCCTGGCGGGAGAGCACAACTATGAGGTCTACTTAAGCGATGTCTCCATGCAGAGCAGCCTGGTGACCTGGCTGAACTCCTTCAAGGGGGAGGTCCGCAAGATCAACCAGTCCGAGGTCACCGGCACCACCTTAAGCGGCATCAACATGATCATCGCCTACATCTCCGTGGGCATCATCATCATCCTGCTGGCGGTGAGCATCTTCCTCATCAGCAACACGGTCCGCGTCGGCATCTCGGTGCGGGCGGAGGAGATCGGGATCATGAAATACATCGGCGCCACGGACTTTTTCGTCCGGGCTCCCTTCGTCCTGGAGGGCATCCTCATCGGGCTTCTGGGGGCGCTGATCCCGTTGTATCTCATCTATGAGCTCTACGATTACGTACTGACCTATATGACGGAGCGGTTCTCCATGCTCAGCTCCATTTTGAACTTCCTGCCGTTATATGATGTCTTCCATGTGCTCTGGCCCATCTGCATCGGCGTGGGCGTGGGCATCGGCTTTCTGGGAAGTCTGTTCACCGTGCGAAAGCATCTGAGGGTCTGATCTGGGTTGAAGGGATTTGGCAGTGAAAAAACAAAGACCGTCCGCCGAATCCTGGCGCTGGGGGGCGTGCTGTGCCTGACAGCGTCTGTTTGCTTTCCGGTTTTCGGCACCTTCTCGTCCCGCACCGCCACCGTCAGCCGCGCCGCCGTCACCAGCGCCAGTATCCAGGAAAAGGAGCGGGAGATCGAAGCCGCCCGCCAGGAACAGGCGGATCTGCGGGGGCGGGTCACGGACCTGCAGGGAATGCGCAGAAGACTGGAAAACCAGAAGAGTGACTTAAGCAGCTATGTGGCGGAGCTGGACGGGGACCTGGAGCAGATCCAGGAAAACATCGCGGGCCTGAAGCTTCAGATCGAGGAAAAGCAGACCCGGATCAAGGAGACAAAAGCCCAGCTGGAGCAGGCCAGAGCCGACGAAGAACAGCAGTACGCGGATATGGTAAAGCGCATCCGCAGGATGTACGAACTGGGCGATCCGGAAGGCCGTGTCATCGAGCTTCTCTCACAGGCGGGGAGCCTGCGGGAGCTGATGAACTTCGCGGACTTTTACCAGAGAGTGGTGGAGTTTGACCGGGACCTGTACAGCACCCTGCTGGAAAACAGAAAGTATGTGGAGCTGTGCGAAGAACAGCTGGAGATCGAGCAGCAGATCCTGAACGAATCCATGCAAAACGCCAAAGAGGAAGAGGCGGCCATAGAGACCCTGATCAGCGAGAAAAAGAGCGAGATCGAGGCCTATGAGACCCAGATCGCCACTTCCGATGCCGCCATCCGGGAGTACGAAGCCCAGATCAGACAGCAGAACGAAGAGATCGCCATGCTGGAGGCGGCCATTGCGGACGAAAAGAGACGGATCCTGGAAGCTCAGGGGGCCATCAGACGCTACGACGGCGGAACCTTCTGTCAGCCCCTGGCCTCCTACACCCGGATCTCGGATGACTACGGATACCGCATCCATCCCATCCTGAAGGTCCAACAGTTCCACAACGGGGTGGACTTTGCAGCCCCCCGGGGGACCGCCATCTATGCCGCATATGACGGAAGCGTCGTTGCGGCGGGATACAGCTCCTCCATGGGCAATTACGTGATGATCGACCACGGGGACGAGCTGTTCACCATTTATATGCACGCCTCCGCCCTCTATGTGGAGAAGGGGGATGTGGTGGTAAAGGGCGAGACCATCGCGGCAGTGGGGAGCACCGGAAGATCCACGGGGCCCCATCTGCA
>JAFYFY010000268.1 GCA_017543485.1 Lachnospiraceae bacterium
AGGATGCATCGACGGAAATCGGCGCCTCCGGGAAATGGGCCTTCAGGATCAGCGCGTTGCTGACAACGCAGATGTCTGTGCACAGGCCGATGAGCTCGACGGAGAAGTCCTCCCCGTCTGCGACTTCCGTCATCAGATGCGGGAGCGTGGTGGAACCGAAGGTATATTTCTGGACCTTGTAGTGGGGGATCTCCTCTACCACTTCACCGACCGCAGCGTCCAGCTCCCAGCCGGGAGTGCCATAGATGCAGTGCGGCACTGGAAGCTTCTTCCCCTCTGCGCTGTCCAGATAATCCTCGAAATGAGTGTCATAGGTGACAAAAACCTCTCCCTCAAACGAGCGAATCTTTTCCACCACCGCAGGGACGATGGCGACAGCCTCTTTGCTGCCCAGCGAGCCGTCTACAAAATCCTTCTGCATATCTACCACAACAAGAAACTGTTTCATCTGTTTCCACTCTCCTCCCATGTTTCAGACTGGTCTTTATTGTATCAAATAAAACCACAAAGCACAACCACCCATCTCCTATCGTCCCCGGATCTTTTGCATTCCGGGTTCTTGCCTGCCGCTTTCGGATATGGTAAAATACCTCCAAATCAGCCATAACGGCATCAGCAAACAACACGAAAGGGATAAGCAGAATGATACAGGAAAAACTGGATCGGATCAATGAGCTTGCCAGGATCAGCAAGGAGAGAGACCTTTCTCCACAGGAGCTGGAGGAACGGGACCTGCTCCGGAAGGAATACATTGCGGAGTGGCGACGGGGTGCTGAACAGGTACTGGAGAACACCTATATCGTGACCCCGGACGGAAAAAAGCACAAGCTGGAAAGGAGAAAAAAACATGTCTGAACAGGAAAAAATCGACGAACTTCTGGATCTGAGCCATACAATCGCCAGGCGGCAGCGTGTGAACACCGCACTTTGTGTCATCGTGCTCCTTATCGTGATCACTGCCTGCTGCTTCGCCGGATACAAGCTCACGCAGATCACGGCGCAGTTTCAGGAGAGCATCACCGACCTGAACACGATCAAGGAGGAGGTCAACAGCTTCTTCGACAGTTTCCAGGCTGCAGGCTATGAAACACCGGAGCAGGCCATCCAGGACCTTCACAATATCACCGAGTCGGTCAACGGGATTCTTGAGGACATCAAGGAGAACGGGATTCTGGGTCTCGGAAGCCTTGGCAGTCTTCCCGGGCTCGGTGACCTCGGCGAAAACGCGCTTCCCGGGCTCGAAGAAGGTTCTGATGTGTTAAATCAGGCCATGGAATGGCTCGGCGGGCTGTTCGGTTCAGAAAAAGACTCCTGAAATATAAAAACAGATAAAAAAGGCTGTGAAGGACAGGAGAACCAAGGTTCTCGGGCTTCACAGCCTTTTTTTCAGTTGAACACCGTTTTTTATTCCAGACAGGATTCGGTCTCGTAGACCTTGCCCTCCTTCATCACGAAGGCGCAGTCGAGCAGGGCCCTGGGATCGTGCATAATGTCCCGCCTCCAGGCAGAGATATCAGCAAATTTTCCGGGTTCGATCGTGCCGATCTCGGAAGAAAGGCCCAGGATTTCCGCATTGGTCCGTGTGGCAGCCTTCAGAGCCCGGAACGGGGCCATGCCGCTGTTCATCCAGGCCATGAACTCATAGCCACTCTCATAGTTCTGGTGATTGGCCACAAAGTCCGTGCCGTAACCCAGTTTGATGTTGCTGCTGCAGATGACCTCCCGCCCGGCCTGCAGGGCGTCTTTGTAGAGCTCCAGCTTCTGCCGGAACTCCGGCTGCTTGTCCTTGATGGCCTCCGGATCATAGTGGACGGCCTCCTCATAGGGGGAGAAGGTGGGGACCAGATACAGCCCCTTTTCTTCGAACATGGCCGCAGTCTCCCTGTCCATGAGCGAGCCATGCTCCATCCCGTCGATACCGAAGCGGATCAGTTTCTGCATGAGTGCCGGGGTGTAGACATGGGCGGTGACGGTTTTGCCGAGTTCATGGGCCGTGCGGATAATGGCCTCCAGCTCTTCGTCGTTGAGCTGCTGCTGGACGTTCGTGTCATTGGGGGTGAAGAAGCCGCCTGTGGCTATGATCTTGATAAAGTCGCTGCCGTATTTGATCTGCTCCCGAACGGCACCGACAAAGAAGTCCTTCCCGTTGCCCAGGGTTGTACGCTGATGCTGGAGAAGTGCAGAGAGCTCCGGGTTCCGGGAAAAGCCCTGAGAGAGGTCTCCGTGGCTGCCCGGGGAGCACAGGAACAGAGGGGCTGCA
>JAFYFY010000269.1 GCA_017543485.1 Lachnospiraceae bacterium
CCTCTACCATCATGCCGTAGTCGCTGTCGGTGCCGCTGTAGGTAAGCCCCTGCGCCTCATCCATAGCCTGGCGGAGGTACTCGGCATCTGTCTGCACCTTGTAGCTCTTGTCGGATCCGTCCTTTGATACCACATCGATGGTGACGGATTTGGCACCCTTCGAGGTGGCGGGTCTGTTCAGCAGAAAGACGCAGAGCAAAATGGCGATGACGGCCACCAGCGCGACAATGCCGATGATGAGACCCTTGTTGTTTTTCTTTGTTTCCATTTCTTTCTCCTTTCGGTTGTCTTTTTGTCATGTTTCGTCAAACCGAAAAAAAGAATCCGCTGACGCGCAGTGGATTCTTTCGGACACAAAAAGACAGACCCGAAGGGGAACGGCATTCGGGCAGAACATGTCTTTCCGGCGTAAACCCAGATCGCGAGGTTTCTTCGGTATTCCCACGGGCAGGTCTTCCGGCTCGGACTCTCGGCATTTTTCGCAACCTTCCCATAAAGCATGCTTTACAGTGGTTTGCCCGCCACGGCAGTGCGAAAAACTCTTTCCTTACGGCGACGCGTTCGCACAGGTTTTGCACCTGTTTCCCTATTCTCCAATACCAGGGATTGCCTTTCGGCATCGGCTCCCCATTGGCACCCGGGGGATGATGAAATTGACAGTGCATATTGTATCGGGATGGGGCTTTCCTGTCAATCTTTCTTGGACATCGGCGGGTTCCTGTGGTAAAATATCCTGTCAGCGTATGTCCGCCCGCAAAAACAGGTTTGCCGGCGCATGCGCGATGGATCGGAGGAGAGATGAAGCGTGTTTTCCTGATCGTACTGGACAGCTTCGGGATCGGCGGGATGCCGGATGCGGAGCGTTTTGGGGATTTTGATGTCAGCACGGTCCGGGCGGTATCCCGGAGCAAAAAGCTGCAGATCCCGAATATGAAAAAGCTCGGTCTGTTTCAGATCGACGGCGTGGAGCTGGCTCCCGGCACGGACCGGGGAGAGGGATATACCGGCGTCATCGGCCGGATGACGGAGCGAAGCGCCGGGAAGGACACCACCATCGGGCACTGGGAGATCGCAGGGGTCTATTCCCCGGATCCGCTGCCCACCTACCCGGACGGGTTCCCGGAGGAGGTGCTGGATCCTTTTCGGGAGCAGACGGGTCGCGGCGTCCTTTGCAACAAGCCCTATTCCGGTACGCAGGTCATCGCGGATTACGGGGAGGAGCAGCTTCGAACAGGTGATCTTATCGTCTATACCTCCGCGGACTCGGTGTTTCAGATCGCCGCACACGAGGAACTGATCCCGGTGGAGGAGCTCTACCGGTACTGTGAGATCGCACGGAAGATCCTGGTGGGAAAACACGGGGTGGGCCGTGTCATCGCCAGACCCTTCGTGGGTACGCCCGGGAACTTTACCCGCACGCCGCGCCGCCATGATTTCTCCCTGCTGCCGCCATCCGTCACGATGCTGGATCAGCTGAAAGAGGCAGGCAAGGATGTCCTCGCCGTGGGGAAGATCCGCGATATCTTCGCATCCCGGGGGATCACGGAGTATGTGACCACCACGGGGAATCCGGACGGGATCGAGAAGACGCTGGCCTGGATGGACCGGGACTTTGACGGGCTGTGCTTTACGAATCTCGTGGATACGGATATGATCTACGGGCATCGCCGGGATGTGGACGGGTATGCGGAGGCGCTGAGTTATTTCGACGCAAAGCTCCCCGAGATCATGGGAAAACTCCGGGATGAGGATCTGCTCATCATCACGGCGGACCATGGATGCGATCCCTCCTATACGCGGACCACGGACCACACCAGGGAGTACGTGCCGATGCTGATGTGGGGGCCGAAGACAGAGCCCCGCAATCTCGGTACCCGGGACAGCTTTGCGGATATCGGTGCCTCGGTGCTGAAGGTTTTCGGGATCGAGCCGAAGTTCGCCGGGACGGCATTCCTTTGACGGAGGTGAAGACGGAGGCCTCCGAAAATCGCCACTTGCAGCGAAGGGGACGGAGGCTCAGGTGATGACGTCTCATGCCCTCACGGTCGTTTCGGCGTGAAACCGCACATCGCAGCGGTGAAATGAGGTGAGCGTGCCGGGTCGGAAAGCATCCGGCATCCATGCCGGTGCTTTCCTCAAATTGCCATCCATGGCAATTTGCCCCTCCGGGATGAGCTGCGATGGAGGTTTCTACGCCTCACGACAGTTCGTGCACGAGACGCCATCCCCATCGCCTCCTGCCCGGCACACGGGGGAGAAGGATGAGGACATCCTCACCCGCTCGGTTCAACGGCGGAGACCCTGGAAATCGCCACTTGCAGCGAAGGGGACGGAGGCTCCGGTGATGACGTCTCACGCCCGGCACACAGGGAAGAAAAACAAGGACATTGCCCCCTGTTCGGCCAAACTTATAAACATCCTGACACAGGAGCCGGGACGGCGCATGGTCTGCCCGTCGCTTAAAGCGAGGCCTAGAACCCGACAAAACGATGTTCACCGAGGGTCAAATCGACAGGACGTCGATTTGAGGAAAGCACCGGCATGGATGCCGGATGCTTTCCGACCCGACAATATCACAATGCTTCCCATCGTTTTGATCGGGTTCTGGCCGCAGCGACCGCGCGGGAAGACCATGCGCCGTCCGCAAGGCTCCGTAGCATGAAGTCCATAATTCAACCTACATAGAAAGTGAGAACTACCATGGCATCAAACAACATCGAAAAAGAGATCGCCCGCCGTCGCACCTTTGCGATCATCTCGCACCCCGACGCCGGTAAAACGACCCTGACCGAAAAGTTCCTCCTCTACGGAGGGGCCATCAACCTGGCGGGAAGCGTCAAGGGAAAAGCAACCGCCAGACATGCCGTATCCGACTGGATGGAGATCGAAAAACAAAGAGGTATCTCCGTCACCAGCTCCGTGCTCCAGTTCGAGTACGAAGGATACTGCATCAACATCCTGGATACACCGGGTCACCAGGACTTCTCCGAGGACACCTACCGGACCCTCATGGCTGCGGATTCCGCCGTTATGGTCATCGACGGCTCCAAGGGTGTGGAGGCCCAGACCAGGAAACTCTTCAAAGTCTGCGGCATGAGAGGCATCCCCATCTTTACCTTCATCAATAAACTGGACCGGGATGCCCTGGATACCTTTGATCTGCTGGATGACATTGAGAAAGAGCTGGGCATCGCCACCTGCCCCGTGAACTGGCCCATCGGATCCGGGAAGGGATTCCGGGGAGTTTATGACAGAGAGCGGAGATGCGTGATCCTGTACTCCGATACCGAGAAGGGAACGAAAGAGGGAACCGCCACCGAGATCCCCGTGGAGGAAGAGGACAGACTTCGCGGCACCATCGGGGACGAGGCGACGGACAAACTCCTGGAGGAGCTGGAGCTTTTGGAGGGAGCCGGAGCCGAGTTTGACCTGACACAGGTCCGGGGGGGAAAGCTTACCCCCGTGTTTTTCGGATCCGCGCTGACCAACTTCGGTGTGGAGATCTTCCTGAGACACTTCCTGGAGATGGCGACATCGCCCCTGCCCCGGAAGGCGGACAAGGGCGAGATCGACCCCGTGAAGGAGGATTTTTCCGCCTTTGTCTTTAAGATCCAGGCCAATATGAACAAAGCACACCGCGACCGCGTAGCCTTCATGCGCATCTGCTCCGGCAGATACGACGCAGCGGAAGAGGTGCGGCATGTCCAGGGCGGCAAGGTCATGCGCCTGTCCCAGCCCCAGCAGATCATGGCGGATGAGCGAAAGATCCTCACGGAGGCATATGCGGGGGATATCATCGGCGTCTTTGATCCCGGCATCTTTTCCATCGGAGATACCCTCTGCACACCGAAGCAGAGCTTCTGCTATGAGGGGATCCCCACCTTTGCGCCGGAGCATTTTGCCAGAGTGCGGCAGATCGATACCATGAAGCGCAAACAGTTCGTCAAGGGCGTGGAACAGATCGCCCAGGAGGGTGCCATCCAGATCTTCCGGGAGTTTACCGGGGGCCTGGAGGAGATCATCGTGGGCGTGGTGGGCGTGCTGCAGTTTGATGTCCTGAAGTATCGCCTGGAGAACGAATACAATGTGGAGATTAAGATGGAGAACCTGCCCTATGAGCATATCCGCTGGATCGAGAACTGGCAGGAGGTGGATGTGGAACACCTGTCCGGCACCTCGGATATGAAGAAGGTGCGGGATATGAAGGGAAATCCCCTGCTCCTGTTTGTGAATTCCTGGAGCGTGGGCATGACCCTGGAGCGGAACAAGGGCCTCGTCCTCACCGAATTCAGCCGAAACTAAGGTGGCGGATTTCCCCGATGTATGCTATACTGATTTACTGAACTTATGACAGTTCAAAGGACCGTTCCGGGCGCGGCGGAGAGCCGCATACCGGGATCAAAGGAGGAATCATGGCGAAACAGACGACTACGAAAAAACCGAAGACGGACCGCAGCAACATTCTGCTCAGCACTTCCGAGAGAGTGGGAGAGATCTATATTGCGGATGATGTCGTGGGAAAGATCGCGGAGCTGGCAGCCGGTGAAGTGGACGGCGTGAGCGAGGTCGGACCGAGCCTGTCCGGAGAGCTGGGCAAGAAGGTTGGGATCAAGGGAGCCAATGCGGGTGTGAAGACCGAGATCACCGGACAGAATGTCCGGGTGTCCATGGCCGTGTGCCTGAAGTATGACTATCCGATCCAGACCGTGAGCCACCAGATCCAGTCCAGAGTGAAGAGTACCATTGAAAATATGACGGGACTCACCGTCAGCGATGTGAACATCCGGATCACCGGAGTGGAAGTTTGATGGGAGCCGGCATGACCAGACACGAACTGAGAGAGCGGACTTTTGCATGGCTCTTTCGTGAGCCCTTCCTGACACAGGAAGAATACGACGAGCAGCTTGGCAGATTCCCGGAGGATGAGGAGGGTGTGATCTCCGAAGAGGATGCGGCCTATATCCGGGACCGCGTCCGGACCATCCGGGGAGTCGTGAAGGAACTGGATGAGCTCATCGATGCCAACACCACGGGCTGGGATACCACGCGGATGGGAAAACCCGAGCTGGCGATCCTGCGCCTCGGGGTGTACGAAATGTGCATGGATGACGACATCCCGGTGGGCGTTGCCATGGACGAAGCCGTGGAGCTCGCAAAGAAATACGGACAGGAGAATGCAGGAGCCTTTGTCAATGCCATTCTGAGCAAGGTCAAGGATGCCAGAGGACTGGGGTAGATGGTATATTCTGTCAGTCAGATAAGCACTTACATCAAAAATATGTTCACGCAGGATTATCTTTTGCAGTCCCTGGAGGTTGGCGGGGAGATCAGTAACTGCAAATACCATTCCTCTGGACATATTTATTTTACATTAAAGGACGAACGTTCCCAGCTGGCCTGCGTGATGTTTGCCGGAAACGCCAGAAGCCTGACCTTTCGCATGGCGGACGGCATGAAGGTCATCGTCCGAGGAAGTGTGGACGTTTATGAGCGGGACGGAAAGTACCAGCTCTACGCCAGGAGCGTCCGGCAGGACGGCGCGGGTATCCTGTATGAGAGATACCTGGCGCTGAAGGAAGAACTGGAGTCCCTGGGGATGTTTGCACCCGAGTATAAACGGCCCATTCCCAGAGGAGCGCGCACCATCGGGATCGTGACGGCGCCCACGGGGGCTGCCGTGCGGGATATCCTGAACATCGCCAGACGGCGGGACCCTTATGTGCAGCTGATCCTGTATCCGGCCATCGTGCAGGGGGAGGCGGCCGCCCCCAGTATCGTCCGGGGCATCAAAGCCCTGGAGGCATACGGCGTGGATGTCATCATCGCCGGGCGCGGCGGCGGGTCCATCGAGGACCTTTGGGCCTTTAACGAGCGGGAAGTGGCTCAGGCCATCTTTGACTGTTCGGTACCGGTGATCTCCGCCGTGGGGCATGAGACGGATTTTACCATTGCCGATTTTGTGGCGGACATGAGAGCACCCACGCCTTCCGCGGCTGCGGAGCTGGCCACCGCCGAGGTTTCGAAACTCCTGAATACCTTGGAGGACGCAGGCAGGAGACTGGGGAGCGGGATCCGCAGAAAGATCCTGACGGCCAGATCCGGCCTGGATCGTGACCGGGAGCTTCTGCAGCAGGAGATCCTGCGGCGGATCCGGATCTCCAGAAATTCGCTGGATGCGATCAGGAAGCTCCTGGAAGCCAGGAGCCCGGAGATGAGGCTCCGCAGAAACCGGGAGGATCTGGTAAGGCTGGAAGAGCGCATGGGCAGAGCCATGAGCGGAAGGCTGAAAAAAGCCGGAGCGGAGCTGGAACCGGCGGGAGAAAGGCTGGAACGGGCCTTCCGCGCGAAACTGACGGATCGCAGGTCCCGCTTTGTGCTGGCGGTGGAAAAGTTAAGACTCCTGAGTCCGCTGCATAAGCTCTCCAGCGGATATTCCTATGTGGAGGATGAGACAGGAGCAAATGTCAGATCCGTCGCGCAGGTCCGGAAGGGGGATGCCCTGAGGATCCGGATGACGGACGGGATCGTGGATGCGAGAGCAGAGGAGATACACGAAGATGCCGAAGAAGACGGAAAGCGGTGAAAAGCCCACACTGGAGCAGAATCTGGAGAGACTGGACGAACTCATTGCGGTGCTGGAGGATGAGGAGACCGGATTGGAGGATGCGTTTCACACCTACAAAGAGGGCATGGAGCTGATCCGGGTTTGCAATGCCCAGATCGACACGGTGGAAAAGCAGGTGCTGCAGCTGTCGGATACCGGAGAGACAGCACCTTTCGAAGAGTAGAACACCACAGGCAGAGGAGAAAGGCATGGAAGATACCGAATTTCAGGCGCTGTATGCGCTGAAGATGCGGGAGTGTGAAGAGGTGCTGGCCAGGTATCTCCCGGAGGCGAAGGGAGAGCAGAAGACCCTGCTGGAGGCCATGAACTACAGTCTGCTGGCGGGAGGAAAACGGCTGCGTCCCATCCTGATGCGGGAGACCTTCCGGATGCTGGGGGGCCGGGGCCGGGTCATCGAGCCCTTTATGGCCGCCATGGAGATGATCCACACCTACAGTCTGGTCCACGACGATCTGCCTGCCATGGACAATGACGAGATGCGAAGAGGAAAGCACACCACCTGGTATGTCTACGGAGATGCCATGGGAATCCTGGCCGGAGACGGACTGTTAAACTACGCCTTCGAGACCGCCATGAAGGGCTTTGACTTCGCGGAGAAGAAAGAAGACGAACCCGCACAGGCCAAGGTATACCGGTACCGCGCGGTGGCGGATGCGCTTCGCACTCTGGCTGAAAAGGCTGGGATCTACAGGATGATCGGGGGACAGGCGCTGGATGTGGAATCCGAAAAAAAGCAGTACCCCCTCTCCGAATCCCAGCTGATCTTTGTCCATAAACACAAGACCGCCGCCCTGATCGAGGGCTCCATGATGGTGGGGGCGATCCTGGCAGGGGGCAGTGAAAAGACCGTGGAGCGCATCGCAGAATGCGCCGAAAAGATCGGCATCGCCTTCCAGATCCAGGACGACATCCTGGATGTGGAGGGGGACAGCGCGGAACTGGGGAAAAACACCGGAAGCGATGAAAAGGATCACAAATCCACCTATGTGACCATCCATGGGATGGAGAAGGCGAAAGCGGATGTGGAGCAGCTCTCCCGGGAGGCCAGACAGATCCTTTCACAGATCCGGGGAGATCATGAATTCCTGGAGCAGCTGGTGCTCTGGCTCATTGACAGAAGATTTTAGGACAGTGCTATGATATTGGATCGGATTCAAAATACCGGCGACATCAAAAAGATCCCGCCGGAAGAATATGAACAGCTGGCAGGAGAGATCCGGGAGTTTCTGATCGAAAAGGTCAGCAGGACCGGAGGGCATCTGGGTGCCAATCTGGGGGTGGTGGAACTCACCATGGCGCTGCATCTGGAGCTGGACCTTCCGAAGGACAGACTGATCTGGGATGTGGGGCATCAGTCCTATACCCATAAGATCCTGACGGGCCGGAAGGAGGGGTTTGACACCCTTCGGCAGTTTGGCGGGATGAGCGGTTTCCCGAAGCGGCACGAGAGCGACTGTGACGCCTTTGACACGGGCCACAGCTCCACCTCCCTGTCTGCCGGTCTGGGACTGGTAAAGGCCCGGGATCTGCAGGGAGGGTCCGAAACGGTGTGCGCCGTCATCGGAGACGGGTCTCTCACCGGCGGCATGGCTTATGAGGCACTGAACAATGCCGGAAAGCTGGACAGCAATTTCATCATCATCTTAAATGACAATGAGATGTCCATCTCCGAAAACGTGGGCGGCATCCCGAAATACTTAAATTCCATCCGGACCTCCACCAATTACCTGGATCTGAAGGAAGGGGTGTACAACCACCTGGTGGACAAGCCCTACGGAGAGAGCATCGTCACCACCATCCGAAGGGCCAAGAACAGCGTGAAGGCCCTCATGAGTCCCGGCATGCTCTTTGAAGAGATGGGGATCGTGTATCTGGGTCCCGTGGACGGTCACAACATCGCCGCCATCCGGCGTGCCATCCGGGAGGCCAAGCGGTTCAAGAGAGCAGTCCTCATTCATGTCCGCACCAAAAAGGGAAAGGGCTATGAGCCGGCGGAACGGCATCCGGCCAGATTCCACGGAACGGAGCCCTTTGAGATCGAAACCGGTCTGCCCAGCCACCCCCGCACCATCTCCAATTGGACGGATATTTTCTCCACGGTGATGTGCAAGTTCGGGGAGCGGAACGAAAAGATCGTGGCTGTCACCGCCGCCATGGCGGAAGGCACGGGGCTGAGACGCTTCCGAAACAAATATCCCGACCGTCTCTTTGACGTGGGGATCGCGGAGCAGCACGCGGTGACCTTTGCCGCGGGCCTGGCGGTGGGCGGGCTTCGCCCCATCGTGGCCATCTATTCCTCCTTCCTGCAGCGCGCCTACGATCAGATCCTGCACGATGTCTGCATCCAGAATCTGCCGGTGGTCTTTGCGGTGGACAGAGCCGGGATCGTGGGAACGGACGGGGAGACCCATCAGGGAGTCTTTGACGTGTCCTTCCTGTGCACCATTCCCGGGATGACCGTCTGTGCCCCGAAGAACAAATGGGAACTTTCGGATATGCTGAAATTTGCCGTAAACTTTAACGGCCCCATCGCCATCCGGTATCCCAGAGGAAATGCCTACAGCGGCCTGGAGGAATACCGGGAGGAGATCCGGCTGGGAAAGGCCGAGTGGATCTGCCGCGAAGACGGCATTGCTCTCATCGCGCTGGGCAATATGGTGGAGATCGCCGAAGAGGCCAGAAGGATCCTGAAGGAAAAGGGCATGCATGTCAGCCTGATCAATGCCCGTTTTGCAAAGCCCCTGGACAGGGAGATGATTCGGGAGGCCTGCGCGGGCCACAACCTTTTGGTGACGCTGGAGGACAATGTGCTCTCCGGCGGATTCGGGGAGCAGGTGCTGGCATTCTTAAGCGAGCAGGCCATCGAAAAGGAAGTGCTGAATATCGCGGTGCCCGACCGGTTCGTGGTCCACGGGAGCGTGGCCAGACTGCGGCAGGAGCTTGGGATGGATGCGGAAAGCGTTGCAGGGAGGGTCCTGAAAAAGCTGTCCATGGACCTTCCGGTGGAGTGAGTGATGAAGCAGCGACTGGATGTACTGATGGTAGAACAGGGCTTTGCCCCCTCCAGAGAGAAGGCAAAAGCCATTTTGATGTCCGGGATCGTGTATGTGAACGGACAGAAGGAAGACAAGGCGGGAACCTTTTTTGACCCCTCCAAATGCACCATCGAGGTGCGGGGAAAGAGCCTGCGGTATGTAAGCCGCGGGGGCCTGAAGCTGGAAAAGGCCATGCAGGTCTGGGAAATCCCGCTGGAGGGAAGGGTGTGCATGGACATCGGTGCCTCCACCGGGGGCTTTACCGACTGCATGCTGCAAAACGGAGCCGAAAAGGTCTATGCCATCGATGTGGGGCAGAACCAGCTGGACTGGAAGCTTCGAAATCATGAGCGTGTCGTGGTTATGGAACAGACGAACTTTCGGTTCCTCACCCCGGGGGATCTTCCGGAGAGTCCGGAGTTTGCCAGCTGCGACGTCTCCTTTATCTCTCTGACCAAGATCCTGATCCCGGCCCGGAATCTCCTTTCGGAAAACGGCAGGATGGTGGTGCTGGTGAAGCCTCAGTTTGAGGCAGGACGGGAGAAGGTCGGAAAGGGCGGCATCGTCCGGGAGCCGGAGACCCACCGGGAGGTGCTTCGAAAGGTGGTCTGTTTTGCCCGGATGATCGGTTTTTCGGTCCTGGGACTGGAGGTATCCCCCATCCACGGCACCGACGGAAATATTGAGTATCTCTGCTATCTGGAAAAGCAGTCTCCCCTGACACCGGCCCAAAGCACCCTGACGGAAGGAGAGGCCGAAAAGAAACTGATCCCGGCGCTGGAGCGCTTCGGCGAGGAGGAAGAGGAACGCGCACTCCTTGCGGAGATCGACAGCCTGGTGGAAAGGTCACATGCGGAATGAAACAGATAC
This sequence comes from Lachnospiraceae bacterium, assembly GCA_017543485.1. GTDB lineage: Bacteria > Bacillota > Clostridia > Lachnospirales > Lachnospiraceae > AC2028. The sequence continues at coordinate 10,531 of JAFYFY010000269.1, forward strand.
TGATCTATACAAATGCACATAAGGATCCCAAGCTGGCAGTGACGGAGCGGGTGGAGGAATACCTTCACTTCCGCGGGGTGAAGACTACGGTCTGCATCAGTGACAAAAAGCGGGCGGAGTCCATGAGCGCGGAGATCACGGCGGAGGAGGCCTGCGGGGCGGAGATGATCATCGTCCTGGGCGGGGACGGCACCGTGTTAAAGGCTGCCCGGGAGGCCCGGAAGCTGGAGATCCCCATTGCGGGTGTGAATCTCGGAAAAGTCGGATATCTGACGGAGATCGAACCCTCCAGACTGGAGGATTCCCTGTCCCGGTTTCTGGACGGGGATTTCTTTGTGGAGAGCCGGATGATGCTTCAGGGCGTGATCCTTCAGACGGAGAAGAACGGCATGCCCGTCACGAGACAGTCCCTGGCGCTGAATGATGTGGTCATCTCCAGGTATGGGGGCATCCGGATCATGAAGCTTCCCATCTATGTGGACGGCCTTTTCCTGCACGAATATCATGCGGACGGGATCATCCTGACGACCCCCACCGGATCCACCGGATACAATCTGTCCGCGGGAGGACCGCTGGTGGAGCCCGGAGCCAGGAGCATCACGCTGACGCCGGTGTGTCCGCATACCCTGAACCAGCGCAGTATCGTCTTTTCCGGTGACAACCGGATCGAGCTGCCCATCCCGGAGGGGGCCGAGCATGAGGCCCAGACCATGGAACTGAGCTTTGACGGGTCGGACCGTTATATCCTGCACTCCGGAGATCAGGTCACCGTGGGCCGTTCGGAGGAAGTGACCCTGTTTGCGAAGCTGGAACATACCAGTTTCCTGGATACGCTGCACAAAAAGCTGGGAGAGAATCTATGAGAAAAGAGTCCAGACAGCAGAAGATCCGGGAGCTGGTCAGAGAGCATGAGATCGGGACCCAGGAGGAGCTTTCGCAGCTGCTTATGGGGGAGGGATATCGGGTGACCCAGGCCACGGTGTCCAGAGATATCCGGGAGCTGGGGCTGACCAAGGTCCCGGCGGCGGAGGGGAGGCAGAAGTATGCCATCCTGGAGGGGCATCTGCCCCAGATGGAGGACCGTTTTATCCGGGTCCTTCGGGATGGATTTGTGTCCATGGATATGGCGCAGAATATCCTGGTGATCCGCACGGTGTCCGGAATGGCCATGGCGGTGGCTGCGGCGGTGGATGCCATGCGCTTTGAGGAAGTGGTGGGATGCATCGCCGGGGATGATACGATCATGGTGGCGGTCCGGAGCGCGGAGGATACAAAGCGTCTCATGGAACGGATCCGCAAAGAGGCTTTTTTGAAGGAAAATCCGTGAAGAATTGGCACTTCACGTTTTTTTGGAGAAGGCAGATGGGAGGAATATGCTTCAAAGTCTGCAGGTAAAAAATCTGGCGCTGATCCGGGATGCCGAAGTGGAATTCGGCCCGGGGCTGAACATCCTCACCGGTGAGACCGGTGCCGGAAAATCCCTTCTTATGGGCTCGGCCCTGCTGGCCATGGGAGGAAAATTCGACGCTTCGCTCCTTCGTGGCGGCGCCGACAGCGTCTACGTGGAACTGGTCTTTCAGGACGAGGAGGGGCGTGCCGCCGGGGCTCTTACGGAGATGGGGATCGAACCGGATGAGGACGGGACATTGATCCTGTCCCGGAAATGTGCCCCGGGAAAGAGCATCTGCCGGATCAATTCCGAGACCGTGACGGCAAAGCAGCTGCGGGAGATCTCCGGATTTCTCATCGGGATCCACGGGCAGCATGAGCATGAGACCCTTTTGCATCGGGAACGCCATCTGGAGATCCTGGATGCCTTCATCGGCAGGGAGATCGCACCGCTTAAGGAAGATACGGCGGAGCTGTACCGGAAGGTGAAGTCCCTTCGGGAGGAGCTGTCCGGGGAATCTTTGGATGCGGAAGCCGTGCGCAGGGAACAGTCCCTGGCGGAGTTCGAACTGCGGGAGATCGAGAATGCGAGATTAAATGCCGGAGAGGACGAGGACCTGGAGCGGGATTACAGGCGCATGGTCAATGCGCAGCGGATCGCGGAGGGCCTCTCGGAGGTCCACTGGCTCACGGGCTCCGAGGAGAGCACCGGGGCGGGAGAGAGCCTGTCCCATGCACTGCGGGCGCTTCGGAGTGTGGCATCCTATGATCCGGCCCTGGAGGGATTCGAGGAAGAACTGTCCCAGATCGACGGGATGCTCTCGGACTTCGGGCGCAGTGTGGCATCCTACTTAAGCGACCTGGAGTTTGATCAGGAGACCTTCCGGGAGACGGAGGCACGGCTGGATCTCATCAACCGTCTGAAGGACAAATACGGACGGACCATTCCGGATATCCTGGACTACGCCGAAGGACGGCGGGAGCTTCTGGAAAAGTATGCCCATTACGATGAGTACACCCAGACCCTGCGCCTGGAGCTTCAGGAGCAGGAGGAGAAGCTGAAGGCTGCCTGCCGGGAGGTGACATCCCTTCGCAAAAAGAAGGCAAAGGAGTTTTCCGCAAAGCTGCGGGAGATCCTGAAGGAACTGAACTTTCTGTCGGTCTCTTTCGAAGTGTCCTTCGAGGCCGCAGAGCCCGGACCGAAGGGGGCGGACAGCGTGGAATTCCTGCTCTCCACCAATCCCGGTGAACAGGTCAGGCCCCTTCAGAATGTGGCCAGCGGCGGCGAACTGTCCCGGGTCATGCTGGGGATCAAAACCCTCATGGCAGGCAGAGACGGCACCGGCACCCTGATCTTTGACGAGATCGATGCCGGTATCAGCGGCGTGACCGCCTGGAAGGTGGCGGAGCAGCTGGGAAAGCTTTCGGCCTCCTGTCAGATCATCTGCATCACCCACCTTCCGCAGATCGCGGCCATGGCGGATACCCATTTCGTCATCGAAAAGGGAACGGAAGGGGAGCAGACCGTCACCAGGATCCGGGAGCTTTCGGAAAAGGAGAGCATCGCCGAACTGGCCAGACTCCTGGGAGCGGACGAACCTTCGGCAGAAGCGCTGAAAAATGCCAGAAAGCTGAAGGAACGTGCAGCGGGAGCGAAAAAAACAGCATAAAGCGGGGAAACGCGGGGACGGGATCCCTATCCCGGCCTCCCGCGATGAGATAAAGGGTATTTTGGAGAAGAGGAAGAAGAGGAAGAAAAAATGATCGAGAAAAGAGAAGATGTGAGAAATGTGGCCATCATTGCCCACGTTGATCACGGAAAGACGACGCTGGTGGATGAGCTGCTCAAGCAAAGCGGTGTCTTCCGGGAAAACCAGGAAGTGGCGGAGCGGGTCATGGACTCCGGCGACATCGAGCGGGAGCGTGGCATCACCATCCTTTCCAAGAATACGGCAGTGACCTACAAGGGGACCAAGATCAACATCATCGACACCCCAGGTCATGCGGATTTCGGCGGAGAGGTGGAACGTGTCCTGAAGATGGTGAACGGCGTGATCCTGGTGGTGGATGCCTTTGAAGGCGCCATGCCCCAGACCAAGTTCGTGCTGCGCAAGGCACTGGAGTTAAAGCTCCCGGTGGTGGTGTGCATCAACAAGATCGATCGCCCGGAGGTCAGACCGGATGAAGTGGTGGATGAGGTCCTGGAGCTGTTCCTGGAGCTGGATGCGGACGATTCCCAGCTGGACTGCCCCTTTGTCTTTGCCTCCGCAAAAGCCGGCATCGCCAGCATGAGCGCGGAGGAAGAGGGCAGCAGCATGGAGCCCCTCTTTGATACCATTCTGGACTACATCCCCGCACCGGAGGGAGATCCGGAGGCAGGCACCCAGGTGCTGATCTCCACCATCGATTACAATGAATATGTGGGACGCATCGGCGTGGGCAAGGTGGACAACGGCGTGATCCGGGTGAACGAGGAAGTGGTGATCTGCAATCATCACGAGCCGGACCGGCTGATCCGGACCAAGGTCAGCAAGCTCTATGTCTTTGACGGACTGGAGAAGGTGGAGGTCAAGGAAGCCGGCATCGGTTCCATCGTCGCCATCTCCGGCATCGGGGATCTGAAGATCGGAGATACCATCTGCCAGCCGGATCAGGTCTGTGCCATCCCCTTCCAGAAGATCTCCGAGCCCACCATCGCCATGGACTTTCTGGTAAACGACAGCCCCCTGGCAGGACGGGAGGGAAAATACGTCACCAGCCGTCACATCCGGGACAGACTCATGCGGGAGCTCAACACCGATGTCTCCCTGCGGGTGGAGGAGACGGAGGACACCGACCGGTTCAAGGTTTCCGGAAGAGGCGAGCTGCATCTGTCCGTGCTCATCGAGAGCATGCGAAGAGAAGGGTATGAATTTGCCGTCTCCAAGGCCGAGGTCCTGTACAAGGAGGACGAAAACGGCAAAAAGTTAGAGCCCATGGAGCTGGCCTATATCGATGTCCCCAACGATTATGCCGGGGCCGTCATCGAAAAGCTGGGGCAGCGCAAGGGAGAGCTTCGCAATATGGGAAGCATCTCCGGCGGCACCTACACCAGACTGGAGTTTTCCATCCCGGCCAGAGGCCTCATCGGATACCGGGGCGAATTCCTGACGGATACCAAGGGCAACGGTATCCTCAACACCGTTTTCGACGGGTATGCACCCTATAAGGGGGATATCCAGTACCGCAAGCAGGGAAGCCTCATCGCCTTCGAACCCGGAGAGGCCATCACCTACGGACTCTTCAATGCACAGGAGAGAGGCACCCTCTTTATCGGACCCGGAGAGGAGGTCTATGCCGGCATGGTGGTGGGCCAGACCGGAAAGGCCGAGGATGTGGAGATCAACGTCTGCAAGAAAAAGCAGCTGACCAATACCCGGTCCTCCAGTGCGGATGAAGCACTGCGGCTGACTCCGCCGAAGATCCTTTCGCTGGAACAGGCCATTGACTTTATCGAGACGGATGAGCTTCTGGAGGTGACACCGACCC
>JAFYFY010000035.1 GCA_017543485.1 Lachnospiraceae bacterium
CTTTTCATAATAGGCATAGGGCAGTCCGTACATATAGGCCTTCGGGGGCATGGTCTGATGGAAAGCGGTATCGAAGACGGCCACCATGGGGGTGGTGGGCATAAGCTTTCTGCAGGCATCAATGCCGATGAGGTTTGCGGGGTTGTGGAGCGGTGCCAGGTCATTGCACTCCCGGATGGCCTCGATGACTTCATCCGTGATCACGGTGGAGGAGGCAAACTTCTCTCCGCCGTGGACGATGCGGTGTCCCACAGCGCCAATCTCGCTTAAGGATTTCACGACGCCGGTCTTTTCATTCGTCAGGGCCTCCAGCACCAGTCGGATGGCCTCGGTGTGGTCGGGCATGGCGATCTGTCTGGTCTCTTTTTCGCCGCCGTCCGGGGTATAGGAAATGCTGCCGTCGATGCCGATGCGCTCGCAGAGGCCTTTCGCGATGCACTTCTCGGAATCGGAATCGATGAGCTGGAATTTCAGGGATGATGAACCGCAGTTGATGACTAAGATGTTCATAGGATCCTCCAAAAAAAAATTGGTAAAGTGACGCTGGGACCTATGTATATTTGGTTCTGGCAACGCTTCCGCTATCGGTCCTCGTGGCAGCGGTTCTAAGTTCGCGTATTTTCTTTAACGAATGTTTACATATCCGACGCTCACTAAGAACCGGCCTCGGACAGATTGCCTGAACCAAATATACACAGGCTCCCTGCTGTTGCTTACACTATCACATAATTTGCGCCTGAACGGCAGTCAGGGCCACCACGCCCACGATGTCCTCCCAGGAGCAGCCGCGGGACAGGTCGTTCACGGGCTTTGCGAGGCCCTGGAACATGGGACCGTAGGCTTCGGCACCGCCGAGACGCTGGACCAGCTTGTAGCCGATGTTGCCGGCGTCCAGGTTGGGGAAGATCAGGATGTTGGCCTTGCCGCCCACGGGGCTGCCGGGAGCCTTGGTCTTCATGACGGAGGGAACCAGCGCAGCATCCAGCTGCAGCTCGCCATCCACGATCAGGTTCGGATACTGCTCCCTGGTGATGCGGGTAGCTTCCACCATCTTGTCCACCAGAGGGTGCTTGGCACTGCCCTTGGTGGAGTGGCTGAGCATGGCGATGACGGGCTTGGGGCCCACCAGGCTGCGGAAGGACTTTGCGGAGGAATCCGCAATAGCGGCCAGCTCTTCGGGGGTAGGATCCTGATTCAGTCCGCAGTCCGCGAAGATGAAGGTTCCGTTGTCTCCCATGTCCTTAAAGAGCGTGTCCACGATGAAGAACCCGCTGACGAGCTTTACCCCCGGTGCGGTCTTTAAGATCTGCAGTGCGGGACGCAGGGTATCCGCCGTGGAGTGGCATGCACCGGCCACCATGCCGTCCGCATCGTCGTTTTTTACCATCATGATCCCGAAAGTCAGCCAGTCTCTGTGCAGGATCTCACGGGCCGTCTCTACGGTCATGCCCTTGTGCTTACGGGTTTCATAGAGGAGCTCCACATACTCCTCCATCTTCGGAGTCGCCTCC
>JAFYFY010000036.1 GCA_017543485.1 Lachnospiraceae bacterium
CTCCTGCAGCGCACCCATCTCCGTCTGCAGCGTCGGCTGATAACCAACGGCGGAAGGCACGCGGCCCAGAAGTGCGGACACCTCGGAACCTGCCTGGGTGAAACGGAAGATGTTGTCGATGAACAGCAGCACGTCCTTGCCGCCCTTGTCGCGGAAGTACTCTGCCATGGTCAGTCCGGTGAGACCGACTCTCATTCTGGCCCCGGGGGGCTCGTTCATCTGACCGAAGACCATGGTGGTCTTGTCGATGACGCCGGATTCGCTCATCTCGTGATACAGGTCGTTTCCTTCACGGGTGCGCTCGCCGACGCCGGTGAAGACGGAATATCCGCCGTGCTCGGTGGCGATGTTCCGGATCAGCTCCTGGATCAGGACGGTCTTGCCGACGCCCGCGCCTCCGAAGAGTCCGATCTTACCACCCTTCTGGTAAGGGCAGAGCAGGTCGACGACCTTGATCCCGGTCTCAAGCAGCTCCGATTCCGTGGACTGCTCCTCAAAGGAGGGTGCAGGTCTGTGGATGGGCTCGTAGGTGACACCCGTCGGAGCGGGTTTGTTATCGATGGGCTGTCCCAACACATTGAAGATTCTTCCCAATGTGTTCTCTCCCACGGGAACGGAGATGGGCGCTCCGGTGGCGATGGCTTCCATCCCTCTCACCAGTCCGTCGGTGGGACCCATTGCAATGCATCTGACGGTGTCGTCTCCCAGGTGCTGGGATACCTCCACCACCAGCTCTCCTCCGTCCTTTAACGGGACCCGGATGGCCTCGTTGATCTCGGGAAGCTGCCCGGTCTCATAGCGGATGTCAAGCACGGCTCCGATGATCTGGGTAATCTTGCCTTTGTTCTCTGCCATGATCTTTTCTTTTCCTTTCTTCGTGTCTGTTAGCTGATCGCCTCGGCTCCGGCGATGATCTCCGTAAGCTCCTGGGTGATGGAGCCCTGACGCGCTCTGTTGTACATCAGGGACAGATGATCGATCATCTCCTCGGCGTTGCTGGTGGCGTTGTCCATGGCCTGCATTCTCGCGCCGTTCTCACTGGCGACGGCCTCGGTCAGCGCCCCGTAGATCAGGCTTGCGATATACTTGGGGATCAGAAGGTCCAGCGCCTCCACGTCCTGGGGCTCGAAATTCATCAGGGTCTGGAACTGGGGTTCCTCCGTCTCCGCAGGCTCCACGGGAAGGAGCTTCATCAGCCTGGGCTCGTGTACCACCGTGTTCTTAAAGAAGGTGTACGCCAGGTAGATCTCTCCGATCTCGCCCTTTGCAAAGGAATCCAGCAGCTCTTCCGTCAGCAGGCTCGCATCCTTGTACGTCGGGGCCTCGATCACATCCGGGAGCTCGCTGACGATGTGGTAGCCATGACGGGCCAGCGTTTCGCTTCCCTTGCTCCCGATGGCATAGATATCGAGTTTTTCCTTGTCCATCTGCGGATTCTGGGTCAGCAGCCTGACCACATTGGAATTGTATCCGCCGGCCAGACCTCTGTTGGAGGTGATGACCACCACCGCTGCCCGGTCGCTGCCGGTGCCCTGCAGGTATCTGTGATCCACGTGCCCCACCCGTGACAGGATACTGTTCACGGTGCGGTACATGGTATCGAAATACACCTTGACCTTTTCCGCGCTCGCACGCGCTCTCTGCAGCTTCACCGTGGAGACGAGCTTCATCGCCTTGGTGATCTGCTGAGTCCCCTGAATACTGGAACGGCGGCGTTTGATGTCACGCATCGATGCCATATCCGGTGTTCCTCCTATCTATCAGCCTTCCTGATCAGCCTTCAAACTGCTCCTTGAACTCTGCAATGGCCTTCTTCAGCGTTTCCTCCGCCTCTTCCGAAAGGACCTTGTCCTTTGCGATCCCGGAGGGGATCTCAGGATACTTGTTGTCCAGGAAGTCAAAGAATTCCTTCTCAAACCGTCCGATGCTCTCCACGGGAACATCCAGCAGGTGCTTTCTCGTCACCACATAGATGATGATGACCTGATACTGCACCGGCATGGGAGCATACTGCGGCTGCTTTAATACCTCACGGATCCGCTCGCCCTGTGCCAGCTTCTCCTTGGTATCATCGTCCAGCTCGGAGCCGAACTGTGCGAAGGAAGCCAGCTCTCTGTACTGCGCCAGCTCGGTACGGATGGGCGCAGCGATCTTCTTCATGGCCTTGATCTGGGCGGCGCCTCCCACACGGGAGACCGACAGACCCGCATTGATGGCGGGACGGAAACCGGAGTTGAACGCCTCGGTCTCCAGGTAGATCTGGCCGTCCGTGATGGAGATGACATTGGTAGGGATATATGCGGAAACGTCCCCTGCCTGGGTCTCGATGATGGGCAGTGCGGTGAGGGATCCTCCGCCGTACTCCTCGCTCATGCGGGCCGCTCTCTCAAGGAGTCTTGAGTGCAGGTAGAACACGTCTCCGGGATATGCTTCACGCCCGGGCGGACGTCTCAGGAGCAGGGAGAGTGTGCGGTATGCCACGGCGTGCTTGCTCAGGTCATCGTAGATGACCAGCACGTCCTCCCCGTTCTCCATCCACTCCTCACCGATGGCACAGCCGGCGTAGGGAGCGATATACTGCAGGGGCGCCAGGTCGCTGGCGGTGGAGACGACGACGGTGGTATAGGCCATGGCGCCGTACTCCTCCAGAGTCTTCACGATATTGGCCACCGTGGAAGCCTTCTGACCGATGGCGACGTAAATGCACTTTACGTTCTGCCCCTTCTGGTTGATGATGGTATCGATGGCGATGGCCGTCTTTCCGGTCTGACGGTCGCCGATGATCAGCTCACGCTGACCTCTTCCGATGGGGATCATGGAGTCGATGGCCTTGATCCCGGTCTGCAGCGGGGTATCCACGCTCTTCCGGGTGATGACGCCGCTGGCGACTCTCTCGATCCGGCGATATTTGCTGGTCTGGACGGGACCTTTGCCATCCACGGGCTGGCCCAGGGAGTTCACGACTCTTCCCATCAGTGCGTCACCCACGGGAACCTCGACCACTCTGCCGGTGGTCTTGACCAGATCGCCCTCGCTGATATTGTGGGAGCTTCCGAGAAGCACGACACCGACGTTGTCCTCCTCGAGGTTTAAGACCATGCCGTACACCTCACCGGGGAACTCCAGCAGCTCGCCCTGCATGGCATTCTCCAGGCCGTGTACTCTGGCGATTCCGTCCGCCACCTGGATGACCGTTCCGACGTCGGCCACCTCAAGGGTAGACGCATACCGCTTAATCTGCTCCTTAATTACTGAACTGATCTCTTCCGGTTTCAAATTCATAATCTGGTAGCGCCTTTCTTCAAATTTCCTGCATGGGCAGCGTTATCCCAGCTGGATGTCTAACAACTGTCTGGTCAGATCATTGATCCTGGTGCGCACACTTGCGTCCGCAACGCGGTCGCCGATGCGGATGACGATCCCGCCGATGATGGAGGGGTCCGTCTGGAAGTGCATTTCCATCTCCCGGTAGGAGGTGGTCTCTAAGAGCTTGCGCTCCACTTCCTTCTGCGTCACCACATCGATGCGCTCGGGCGTGGTCACATATGCGACGCCGATCCCCTGCTCCTCCTTGACCTTTGCGATGTAATAGTCAAAGATATCCTCCAGCTCCGAAAACCGTTCCTTGTCCACGACGGTCATCACGAAGCCCACCAGCTCGTCGGACATTCTGCCGCGGAAGACCTTCTCCGCGATCTCCAGTTTTTCGGGTTTGGAGACAGAGGGGTGCAGCATCAGCTTTGTGAAGTCCGGATTCTCCTCCAGGATCTTTCGGAGCTCCCGGATCTCGCCCAGCAGCTGTGCTGTTTGATTTCCCTCCCGGGCGACCTCATACAGGGCCTCCCCGTAGGTCCCCGAAATTAGCTTTGCCATGTGCTTGTCCCTATTTCTTTCAGTGCCTCATCTACCAGTCTGTCCTGGACAGTGGGGTCGATGGATGCGGATACGACCTTTCCCGCGATCATGGATGCGAGGACGACCATCTCCTTCTTGACCTCATCGGCCACCTTCTGCTTCTCCAGCTCTGCCTCGTTGTGGGCGTGCTGACGGATCCGGGCCGCTTCGGCCTTCGCCTCCTCCACCACTTCCCGCTCGCTCTGCAGGGCACGGGCATGGGCATCCCGCAGGATCTCCTCCGCTTCCTTGTCCACATCCCGGAGCTTGGCCTCATATAGGCTCTTTAACTCCTCCGCTTCCTTCAGGTTTTTCGCCGCACCGTCCAGTTCCTCACGGATCCGGTCCTGGCGGGCCTTCAGGAATTTCTTTGCGGGCTCGAAGAGGAAATAGCTCATCACGAAAAAGAGCACAAAGATCGCGATGATCATCAGGCAGGAGTCTGCGAGAAGCTGAAAGTCCAGTCCGAACAGACGGGGTTCCATTCCCTCTGCTGTCAAAAGCAACATGCTTTCTCCTCCTTACGTTATCCCTTGAAGGGCTTCACGAACATCAGAAGCATTGCGACAAGAAGTCCGTACAGACCGGTGGTCTCTGCGACAGCCTGTCCCAAAAGCATGGTGGACATGATCTCGCCTCTTGCGCCGGGATTGCGGCCCACGGCTGCTGCGCCATGTCCAGCTGCGATTCCCTGTCCGACTCCGGGACCGATACCTGCGATCACTGCAAGTCCCGCGCCGATGGCCGAGCAACCGTAGATAAATGCCTGATTAAATTCCATAACTTTGTTCCTCCATCCTTTTTTGCCTTTTTGGAATTGAAAAGCCTTTGTATCTCCACGGCGGAAGATCCGCCGTCAGGATCAGTTTGCGTCGCCTCTTGCACTGGAGATGTAGGTCATGGTCAGCATGCAGAAGACGTAGGTCTGGATCGCACCCGAGAACAGATCGAAGTACACATGGAGTGCGGCGGGCCAGCCGATGGCGATCCAGCGCAGCAGCCCGTAGATCAGAGCCATCATCACCGTTCCGGACAGAACGTTTGCGAACAGACGCAGGGAAAGGGACACCGGCACGGCGAGATCGGAGATCAGATTGATGGGCAGCCAGATGGGAAGCCAGGGCGGAAGGGGCGAGCACTTGTCCTTCCACAGATCCAACGGCTTGCTGAAGCGGATCTCACTGTAGTGGATGATGGCAAAGGTGATGAGCGCCAGCGGAAACGTGACGCCATAGTCCGCTGTGGGGGGTCTGAGCCCCAGCAGTCCGGAGATATTGCTAAGCAGGATAAACAGAAAGAGCGTGGAGATATAGTTGTTGAACTTCGGTGCGCCCTTGCCCATGGCGCCGGTGACGGTGTTGGAGAGAAACTCCAGAAGAAGCTCCACCGCGTTCTGGAACGGTCCGGGCACCATCTCCCCGGTTTCCGTCGCCGCCTTGAATTTCTTCCCGGCGATGATGGCAAAAACGGTCAGGATCAGCATCACCATCAGGATGCTCACATGGGTGGTGGTGATCCAGACCTCGTGTCCGAAAAAGGAATAGCTGAAGATACCGTGGACCATGAAGTCGACACTGTCCGCGGAGAGCAGCAGTCCGTAGGTCATTCCTTTTTCCCCCTTTCCTCTGTCGTAATGTTTTCTGTCACAGGTACTTCCGTCACGGCTGAGCCCGGCGCCTTGTCTTCAGAGTGCTGTAGCGCCTCCAGCGCCTCCAGCTCCTCCAGGGACATGGGGACCGGGTCCGTCTCGTGAAAGATCCGGTTGTAGATCCGATGCGTGAAGGGCTGCAGGTAGGCGGCCAGCTTCAGCATCATGTAGGCCACGAAAAAAAAGATCGGATGCAGCAGATCGGTAACGCAGGTGATGGCCAGGATGACCCCCAGAACGGCATATCTTTTCAGGTATCCCAGATAGATCCCCCGTCTGGCTGCCTTCTCCCCGTAGTCCAGAGAGCGGTCCAGGGTCCGGTACATATCCAGTGCGGAGATCAGGGCCGTCACACAGCCCAGAAGGACACTCCCGCCGAATACCGCCTGGGACCCCTTTACAAAGCAGAGTACCAAAGCTCCCGTGAGCCAGAACAGCAGGTTTAAGACGATGATCCCCGTCTGCAGTTCCAGGAGCGTTCGGTTTCGCTTCTTCAGGTACTCCGTCAGGGCCGTCATCTTTTCTCTCTTTCATCTGCGGGATCTTCGGTCTTTTCGGGGCCTTTCCTTCCGCCCCGCATGATCTCCATGGCGAAGCGGTACACATTCTGAAACCCCGCGATGGCGCCGACAAAAAAGCAGACGATGAAGATCCAGGAAGTTCCGAAATGCCGGTCCAGAAAATATCCCAGAGCACTCATACCGCAGATGGGAACCAGCATATACAGGGAAAACTGCAGGATCTGTGCCAGAGACTGATAGATCCGCCGTTTGGCCTTCCGTCCCTGCGCCGGCTTTCGATTTTCCCCCTCCGTGCTCTGCGTCATATCGCCCACGATCCCAAAGTCTGAAAACTACGTAAAGTATACAAAAAAAGTCAGAAAAAGTCTACAGCCCTTTTTCGTCCAGGCAGGCCTGGAACTTTTCGAATTTGTCCCGGTCGATGAGGGCCAGCAGGTCATTGAGCTGCCGCAGGCAGTTTAACATCTGCTCCTGGGTGATGAGCCCCCGCTCCCGGCTTTCCGCCAGCTCGTCCAGATCCATCACCCGGATCCGGCCGCTGGGGTA
>JAFYFY010000004.1 GCA_017543485.1 Lachnospiraceae bacterium
CACTTTCTTTAACTGGATGATGGCCAGATCCTTACTGTCCTGCAGGCAGTATTCGTAGGCCTGATTGTATTTGCGGATGGACTGGTCGATGGCCTCCAGGGCGCTGCGGTTTTCCTGCATCATGGCGATGTAGTCGGTGGCGATGTTCTTCTCCTTCAGGAAGTTCTCGCTGATGACCCATTCGCTCAGGGCGGCGGCCGTCTCCCCCATCTCAAAATAGACCAGTCCCAGCAGGTTTCTGGCCTCGATATGATTCTTGTTCAGTCGCAGGCACTGTCTGAGCGCTTCGATGGCTCCGGTCAGGTCCCGGACATTTGCCTTTTCCAGCCCTTCGTTGTAAAGCCTGTTGGACGCGTAGATGATCTTTTTGTAGGTCCCCACATCCGCGCGGCAGGCTGTACAGAAATCGTACTCCGAAAGAAGGGCTCCGCAGTTATAACACTTCATGGCACTCCTTCGGCTATGTTAAAAGGGTCTCTGCACCGGCTGGCTGTCCCCGTTCTCCTTTGTCAGCTTGACCAGAAGGTCCACGGCGTCCGTCAGATCCTGGTTGTAGATGGCATCCGTCACCTGCCCGACCTCCAGACTGGGATGAAATTTCTTCAGTTCTTCTTCAAAGTTGATCATGTTCAGGTCTCCCGATGATCCTCCGGATCTCCCCGGCCAGGTACAGGCTGCCCACGATGTAGCACCGGCTTCCGTTTTTCTGCTCTTTCAGAAGCTCCGACAGCCCTTCCTCCGCGTCCGGACACAAACAAAGCGCGGGGGCGTCCCCCTCCTTCGGGGTCGTTCCCGTCAATCTGCGCAATTCTTCGCCGGAGACGCTCCTGCCGCTTTCCAGCGGAGTCAGGAAGATCCTCTCAAAGAGGCCGCTCCCCGTGAGCATTCCCAGCATTTCTTCGTACTGCTTGTCGGAGACCGCTCCGAACAGCAGCGACCGGTGTGCCTTCCCGTCTCCCCGGACCGTATCCAGAAAGGCTGCGATCCCGTCGGGATTGTGCCCTCCGTCCAGATACAGCTCCGGCGCCAGCTCTTCCATACGCGCCGGCCATCTGCAGGCCGAGACGCCCTCCCGAAATGCCTTCCGGACCGCTTCCGGGGCCGGGACTCCTTCCGGATCCGACTCCCCCATCTGCCGGAGGATCTCCTCCGCGCAAAGCACTGCCAGAGGGATGTTCCGGGCCTGATATCTCGCCGGCGTCGGCGCATCAAGGCACACATCACCATAATATCGAGTTTTCAGCGAAAAATCAATGTTTTTCTCCGAAAAGCGAAGGTCCTCCAGGGCGCTTTGGGCAAAGGGAAAGGCCGGGCATCCCAGCTCCCGGGCACGGGCGGAGATGACCTGTGAGGCCTCCGGTACGTCATCGGCATAAAACACCGGCACCCCGGGCATCAGGATCCCGGCTTTTTCCCCGGCGATCTCGGAAACGGTCTCCCCCAGATACTGCATATGATCCAGGCCGATGCGGGTGATCACCGCCGCGGCCTTTCCGGACACGGCGTTGGTGGCATCAAGCCTCCCTCCCAGCCCGGTCTCCAGCACGCACACATCCGGTCCGCACTTTGCAAACCAGACCATGGCCATGAGGAAAAGGTACTCAAAGAAGGTGGGAGGGCCGTACTTTGCTCCCTCCCCTGCACAGACCTCCCACACCCGGGTAAAGGCGTCCAGAAACTCCTCCCGGGTGATCTCCCTGCCTCCGCAGACCATCCGCTCCCGGATGTCCACCAGATGCGGGGAGGTAAAGAGGGCCGTCTTCCAGCCCAGCTTTTCAAAGATGCTCCCCAGATAGGCCGAAACGCTCCCCTTCCCGTTGGTCCCGGCCACATGCACGATGGGAAAGCCCCTGTCCGGATCCTCCAAAAGGTGCAGAAGCTCCCGGGTCTCGGCCACGGTATGCTTGGACGAAAAGCGTGGCGTATCCAGAAGATACGCCACCGCCTCGTCGTAGGTTTTCGGTTGTGTGCCCGTTTCCTGCATGGTCATCCTTTCAGCTGGGCCAGTCTTGCGCGGACCTGCTCCATCATCTGTTCGTACTTTTCCAGCTTTGCACGCTCCTGCTCCACCTTCTCGGCAGGTGCCTTGGACAGGAAGCGCTCGTTTTCCAGCATGCCCTTGGAGCGGGAGAGCTCTCCCTCCAGACGCTTTTCCTCCTTCTCCAGACGCTCGATCTCCGCTGCCGTATCCACCAGATCCTCGAAGGGGATGTAGATGGTGGCGCCGGGGATCACCACGGAGGTGGCGTCATCTCCCAGGTCACCCTTGTCCTTCCGGCAGATCACATCGCTGGCTCCCGCCAGGGAGACGAAAAAGTCCTTTCCTGCCGCAAAGCCATCCAGCAGCGCCTGATCCTCGCTCACCACGATGAGGGAGGCCTTTCTGGAAGGTGCCACGTTCATGGAGGTCCGTACGCCGCGGATCCCGCGGACAGCCTCCTGCAGAAGGGAGATCTCCTTTTCCTCCTCCGGGAACACCCGGTCCTCCCGGTACACCGGCCAGGAGCTGATCATGATGGACTCTTCCTCGCTCTGGATGCTGCAGAAGATCTCCTCGGTGATGAAAGGCATGTAGGGGTGCAGGAGCTTCAGGGCATCCGTCAGCACCGTGCGAAGGGTCCACAGGGCGGCGTTCTGACCGGCGGCATCCGCATCCCCGGTGCTGTAGAGCCGGGGCTTCACCATCTCGATGTACCAGTCGCAGAGCTGCTCCCAGATAAAGTCATACACCTTCTGAACCGCGATCCCCAATTCATAACGGTCCATATTTTCCGTCACCTCTTTGATGAGGCTGTTGAGCCCGGAGAGAATCCATCTGTCCACGGGCTGCAGGTCCCCGGGGGCGGGCTCGGTGATCTCCTTCCCGGTGCGCTCCCGGATCTGCTCCATGTTCATCAGGATGAAACGGGAAGCGTTCCAGACCTTGTTGGCAAAGTTACGGCTGTTTTCCATGCGCTCGTAATAAAAACGCATGTCATTTCCGGGTGCATTGCCGGTGATCAGGGTGAGCCGCAGGGCATCCGCACCGTAGGTGTCGATGAGCTCCAGGGGATCGATGCCGTTGCCCAGGGACTTGGACATCTTCCGTCCCTGGCTGTCCCGGATCAATCCGTGGAACAGCACGGTGTGGAAGGGCTTTTCTCCCATCTGCTCGTATCCGGAGAAGATCATCCGGATGACCCAGAAGAAGATGATGTCATATCCCGTCACCAGCACATCGGTGGGATAGAAATACTTCAGGTCCTCGGTCTGGTCCGGCCATCCCAGGGTCTCAAAGGGCCAGAGGGCGGAGGAAAACCAGGTGTCCAGAGTATCCGGATCCTGTTCGAAATGCCTGCCGCCGCACTTGGGGCACACTTCGGGCATGGAACGCGCCACCATGAGCTCGCCGCAGTCCTGACAGGTGTAGGCCGGGATCCGGTGGCCCCACCAGAGCTGCCGGCTGATACACCAGTCACGGATGTTATCCGTCCAGTTGTAGTAGATTTTTTCCATACGCTCGGGCACCAGGCGGATCTCTCCGTTCTTCACGGCAGCCACCGCAGGCTTGATGAGCTCGTCCATTTTCACAAACCACTGTTCTTTCACCAGAGGTTCCACGGTGGTCCCGCATCTTTCATGGGTTCCCACGTTGTGGACATGATCCTCGATCTTCACCAGAAGGCCCATCTGATCCAATTCGGTAACAATCGCTTTTCTGGCTTCATAACGGTCCATACCGTTAAACTTCCCACCGTTTTCATTGATGGTGGCATCATCGTTCAGGATGTTGATCACCGGCAGATCGTGCCGCTTTCCCACCTCAAAGTCGTTGGGGTCGTGAGCAGGTGTTATTTTCACAACACCCGTTCCGAATTCCCGATCCACGTAAGTGTCCGTGACGATGGGGATCACACGGTTCATCAGCGGAAGCAGGACCTTCCGGCCGATGAGGTTCTGATAACGCTCGTCATCCGGATGGATGGCCACGGCGGTATCTCCCAGCATGGTCTCGGGACGGGTGGTGGCAAAGGTCAGAAACTCCGTCTTGCTGGGCTCTCCCGTGGTCTCATCGATGAGGGGATACTTGATATGCCAGAAATGCCCGTTCTGCTCCTCGTAGTTCACCTCCGCGTCGGAGATGGAGGTGTTACACACCGGGCACCAGTTGATGATCCGGGTTCCCTTATAGATATATCCTTTTTCGTGCATCTTCACGAAGACTTCCGTCACCGCACGGTTGCAGCCCTCGTCCATGGTAAAGCGCTCTCTGTCCCAGTCGCAGGAGGATCCCAGCTTCTTTAACTGGGAGATGATCCGTCCGCCGTATTCCCGTCTCCACTCCCAGGCCCGCTCCAGGAATTTCTCCCGGCCCAGGTCCTGCTTGTCGATCCCCTCTTCCTTCAGCTTCGAGATGATCTTCACCTCCGTGGCGATGGAGGCATGGTCGGTGCCGGGCTGCCAGAGGGCATTAAAGCCCTGCATCCGCTTCCAGCGGATGAGGATATCCTGCATGGTATTGTCCAGCGCGTGTCCCATATGGAGCTGCCCCGTGATGTTCGGGGGCGGGATCACGATGGTAAACGGTGTTTTGGAGTGATCCACCTCGGCGTGGAAGTATTTTTTGTCCAGCCATTTCTGATACAGCCGGTCTTCGATCCCCTTGGGATCATAGGTTTTTGCCATTTCCCTGCTCATAATGTATCTTTAAAATCCTTTCTTTGAATTCTTTGATTGTCAGCAGTCTCAGCGCTCCATCTTCCAGAACGCGACGCTGTATGGAGGAAGTTCGCTCCCGCCGCCGAAATCGTGGGGCTTTCCGGTGATCAGGTCCGTCGCCATGCCGCATCCGGCATCAAAATGGGCCGTGTAGGGGTTTTCATCGATGTTCACCGCCACCAGGACGCGCTCCCCCTCGGAGCGTCTCTGGAAGATGCACTGTCTGTTGGTGAGGACGATGCTGGAGAAGTCTCCGTAGTTTAAAGCCTCCGACTCCCGCTTTGCTCTGGCCATGGCCGCGATGAGGTCCGTCAGTTCATTCCACTGCGGCTCCGGGTAGGACAGGCGCAGCGCCGGATCTCCGTCCTCCTTGCGTCCCTCCGCACCCCACTCGCTTCCGTAGTAGACGCAGGGGATCCCCGGCATGCCGAAGACCAGTCCGTAGATCAGGGGGATGTGCCGCTTGTTGTTTAAGATGGTGGCCACCCGGGATACATCGTGATTGTCCGCAAAGGAAAGCAGGTGTTTTCCTTTATAAAGGGTCCAGTTTTCCGGGCCGAACTGGCGCAGCAGAGAGTGCACGATCTCAAAGAGATTGTAGCTGTTCATGCTGCTGTAGAGGCCCTTGTAACACTCGTAATTCGTTACGGAGTGCAGACCGGCGTTCATCATCCGGTTGTAATCCCCGTGGAGCATCTCCCCCACCAGGAAGAAGTCCTCCTTCAGGCTGTCCGTGAACTGCCGGAGCCTTCGGACAAAATTCTCGTCCAGGCAGTAGGCTACATCCAGGCGAAGCCCGTCGATGTCAAACTCCTCCACCCACTGTCTGATGCAGTCGAAGAGGTGGTTTACGACGCCGTCGTTCCACAGGGCCAGCTTCACCAGCTCGTAATGTCCTTCCCAGCCCTCATACCACAGGCCGTCATTCCAGGCATCGTTCCCGCCGAAATCGATCCGGGCGAACCAGTCTTTGTACGGGGAAGCCTCCCGGTTTTGCAGGACATCCTGAAATGCCCAGAAGCCCCTTCCCACATGGTTAAAGACACCGTCCAGCACCACCCGGATCCCCGCCTCGTGCAGGGCTTTGCACACCTGTGCAAAATCCTCGTTGGTCCCGAGCCTGGTATCGATCTTCCGATAATCCCGGGTGTCATACCCATGGGCATCCGACTCGAATACCGGGGAAAAGTAGACCGCCCCCACACCAAGCTTTTGAAGATGCGGGATCCAGTCCAGTACCTTGCGGATCCTGGGGACCGGGACTCCGTCATTTTGCAGCGGCGCACCGCAGAACCCGATGGGATAGATCTGATAAAAGACACTTTCCTCTGCCCACATAAGCTGCTGCGCTCCTTCCCGAAAAAATTTCTATCTATTTTCTCATAGAAATAGGAAAAAGTAAACCTTCGCCGCCGGGAAATGATCCCTCGGGAAAAAAAGGCTAAAAAAACGTCTTGATTATGTAAACATGGCGCCACCCCACATCTTGTGTTTGCATAATGAAATTAACCATTTGGGTATATATCAGGTGTCATGCAGGGAATCCTGCAAAATCAGAAAGCTCCGCCAGTGGACCGAATGTTATAAGAAATGTCGTATTTCCTGGGTTTTTTACGCGCATTCCACAATATCCACAGAGTTATGCACATCTGACAATGACATCAAAAACAGGTCTGAATGAGTGTCAACTCAATTTATAATGCGTGGTATTCCATCATTTTCATTTTTTTCCGTTTACATAAGATACAAGTTATGTAAATCATTTTCATAAAAGAACCCATGAAATATTCGCATTATGTCAACCTTCAAAAATTAGGAATTTAATGTTATTTAATTTACTCGAATACATGTTTGTTTTTTTGCGGATCTCTCCTGTCTGATTCAGAGGAAGGCAGAATTAGAAAACGCGTGCAATTGATTGTTTTGGGATTATGTGAACCGGCCCGGATCGGACCGTCGAAAAAAGGGGACAGCCTTTCAGGCTGTCCCCCAAAAGCGCTGCGCAGCAGAGCGAATGCTCTCCGAATCTGCGATCTCGTATCGTTCCCACTCTCTGGGGAACAGTTTTTTGTAATCCGTTTGCAGGAACCTCTGGTCTAACAGTGCGATCACCCCTCTGTCCTCGGAGGTCCGGATCACTCTGCCTGCGGCCTGCAGGACCTTGTTCATCCCCGGGAACCGGTAGGCGTAATCAAACCCGCTTCCCTCCTCCTCGTCGAAATAATCTTTTAACAGCTCCCGTTCAAAGCAGACCTGCGGGATTCCCGTGCCCACCACGATGACGCCGATGAGTTTGTCCTCCCGCAGGTCGATCCCCTCTCCGAAGATCCCCCCCAGGACGCCGAATCCCACCACCGGCCGGTCTGTTTTGTCGAAGTATTCCAGAAACTCCCGCCTCTCCTCCTCGGACATCTTCTCTCCCTGCACCAGGAGAAGCTGCTCCGGCGCGGCAAATTCCGCTTCATAGATGTCCACCACCCGGTTCAGGAATGCATAGGAGGGAAAGAAGGCCAGATAATTCCCCTCCTTCGCCCGGACGATCTCCCCGATGCAGCGTGCGATCTTCCGGTACTCCTCTTCGCTTCGCCTGGTGTACTTTGTGGTCACGTCCTTTCCGATGACCAGAAGCCGCTGATCCGGTGTAAAGACGCTTTTGGCGTATACCTCATAGTCTTCCGCTCTGCCTCCCAGAAGCTTCTTATAATAACGGATCGGCAGAAGGGTAGCGGAAAACAGCACCGAGGCCCGGCCTTTCTCCAGACACTGTCCCAGGTTCTCTCCGGGATCCACGCAAAAGAGCTTCACCAGAAAGCTCCCGTCCTCGCAGAGCTGGCTGTAGGAGATATAATGGTCGTCCAGAAGCTCCGAAGTCTCCAGAAAATGCCCCACCTCATAGAAGACATCCAGCAGTTCTTCCCGAAGGGCCTTCAGATCCTCCCGGTTCTCCTCCCGCTCATTGAGATAGTCCACCACCGTGGCATAGAACCGCTCCAGAGCCCCCACCAGATCGTCCAGGGAGTGCAGCACTCTGGGCTCCGGGCTCTCCCGCTTCATCCCCAGGAGCACTTTGGAGATGCGGTCCAGCTGTGCGATCATCTTCTCCGCATATCCTCCCCGGACCAGGATGCACCCTCCCCGTTTTCTGCCGCCGGATCTGCTCTTCAGATAGAGGGTGTCCAGCTCCTCATCACTCTTTCCTTCAAGAGAGAGCGTTACGATATCATACGTTTTTGATCCCGCATTTTCCGACTCGGAGGTCCGGATTTCCCCGTCTTCCGACGCCCCGGGAAGCGCCTCCGTCATCTCCAGTGTCAATTGGCCCTGAACCTGCTTTTTCGTGGCCTTTCGTCCTCTCTCCGACAGAACTGTCTTCACCAGTTCCCGACGCAGATGCTGCAGAACTTCCTTTATGATAACGGCACTGTACATTTCCCGTCCCCGGTCCACCAGATTGTGGGCCTCGTCCACCAGGAATAAATAGTCACCTGTTATTCCATCCGTAAAGAAGCGTTTCAGTCTCGCATGGGGATCGAAGAGATAATTGTAATCGCAGATCACCGCGTCGGCAAACAGGGTCGCATCCAGCGAGAGTTCAAAGGGACAGACGCAGTACCTCTCGGCAGTCTCCCGGATGACCTCCCGGGTCAGTTCCTCCCGCTTTGTGACCAGTTCAAACAGTGCTTCGTTGATCCGGTCGAAATGTCCCTTTGCACGGGGGCAGCTCTCCGGATTGCAGTTTGGATGCTCCAGGATGCAGATCTTTTCCTTGGCTGTCAGGGAAATGCTTTGAAAGCGGAGCCCGCCGCGGCGCAGCGTGGACAGAGTCTCCTCCGCCACGGTACCCGTGATGGTCTTCGCCGTGAGATAAAAGAGTTTTTCGCCCCTCCCGGTCCCCATGGCCTTGATGGCAGGAAAGAGGGTGCTCACCGTCTTCCCGACACCCGTGGGCGCCTCGAGAAAGAGCTTTTTGCCTTCATAGATCGTCTGATAGACCTGAATGGCCAGTTCCCGCTGGCCCGCCCGGTACGGATAGGGGAATTCCAGATTCCCGATGGACTGCGTCCGGGTCCGGTTCCACTCCCAGGTATGATCCGCCCATTTCCGGTATTCCCCGACCAGCCCCAGAAACCAGTCCTCCAGATCGCAGAACTGCTCGGTCTCATAGAAATAGCGCAGTTCTTCGCTTTCGATATTGCAATAGGTGATCCGCACCCGGATCTCGGGGAGCGCAGCATCCCGGCCGTAAAGATAGGCATAGCATCTGGCCTGGGCCAGATGCTCCGGTGCCGGAGCCTTCATCCGTTCCAGACTTCGGTAAGTGCTCTTGATCTCGTCGATGGTCACGGCGAGGTCCCCGGTCTCCGGATCCCGTGTCTCGATGATCCCGTCCGCGCGGCCCTCGATGATCAGGGCATAGTTCGGTGTGTCAAAGGTGCCGGCCAGCGCCACCTCTGCCCGGTACTCCGGTCCCATCCGGCGTTGGATCATCCGGTGGATGCGGCTTCCCTCCTGCATGGCATTTTCCGCTCCGCCGTGGTATCTGTTGTCGATATCACCGCTTCGCAGGAGAAACTCCACAAGCCCCCGGACCGAGATCCGGATCTGGGCTTCTTCATGCCTGGCAGACGGTTCACTCATAGACGATAAATTCCTCGTTGCGGAAGGTCTCCCGGTATCCGTACTCATCCATATAGGATCGGAGGATCCGCCATTTCTCATTCAGCAGCGTCCCGTCCGCCTCGATCTGCCTGCGCCCGATGATGATGACAGGCGCCTCCGTCTGGTTCATCAGCTGCACCGCAAAGACGCTTCTGCCATAGGAGGCCAGATCACACCAGGGGTTGAAGGCGGAAGGCATCTCCAGATAGTAAGAAAGGGCGGGGATATTGCCAAAGAGGATGACCTCTTTTCCCTTTAGGCCGTTAAAGTTTACATAATTCGTCAGCTCCGCCAGGTTCTTCGCCCGGTCCTCGTTCATCCGGACACCGTCGTATACCGCATTCCCGGTGATATACACAAAGGGCCCCCGCACCCCCGTCCCTCCGGAGAAGGTAAAGGTCCAGCCAAAGGCGGTAAACTGCACCAGGCACAGGAGTCCGAATGCCACTGCCACGGCCTTCAGCCCAAAGAGGGAGACCCACCTGTACTTCCACTCCCGCTGCTGCAGGAACCGCATCCCCTGCCACAGCAGGTACGGAGCACCCAGGAACAGATTGTTGA
>JAFYFY010000037.1 GCA_017543485.1 Lachnospiraceae bacterium
CGCGTTCTGAGGGGAGAGGACCCCGTTCTCAGTCGTACTCGAAAATTCCCTGTACGGCATCCGACACGTTTATGATGTCTTCATATGCCAGAGAGTCGACCCTCCTGCAGCCTCTGGCATTCGGATCTATGGCCTTAACCTGTTCGCAGATCACCGTCCCGGACTCGCCGATCTTCCCTTTTACCGGGATGTGAACAGGGCCTGCCGGGATTCCGGAAAGCATGGGACAGACATGGAAAATGCCGGTTGCCCTGATAAATGCATTCTTGCTTACGATCACAAAGGATGTTGCCTTAAATCCTTCGATTCGGATGATATCTCCCTGTGAAAAATCTTTCATAAGATCTCTCTCCCTGCCGGCTCGCCCCAGTCAAAATCGGTTACTGTGATCTTTCCGCCAAACTGGGCAAGTCTCTCTTCAAAGGTCTTATGAACAAACTGTTTTCGGAGAACGATCGCGTCGTTTTCAATGTCGATCTGTAGGACATCTGAAACCTTCAGGTCCATTCTGGCAAGAATCTCTTTTGGAATTCGGATTCCTTGGCTGTTTCCCCAGGATCTGATCGCTACTTGGTCCATACGGCACCTCCTTTATGTATATACATTATACAGTATAAACCAGACGTTTGCAATCTTGTACTTCCGTGAGGAGTGTTTGCGGATAAAGAATTAGTCATATGAATGCTAAATAGTTATAATTTGGATGTACACTTTTGAATGTACACTTTGTATGTTCTGGGAAAGTAGTATATGAGATGTACGTACACCTTTTGTACACCTGATTCTTTGAAAAGATGAAAAGAAAAGAAGGAGCAGGATCAATCCTGCTCCTTCAAAGATGTAATGTTTACGCGGCATTTTTTTACTTGAAGTATCTGTCCAGCAGACCCTTGAATGCCTTTCCGTGTCGGGCCTCGTCCCTGGCCATCTCGTGGACGGTGTCGTGGATGGCATCCAGGTTTAACTCCTTCGCCTTCTTTGCCAGATCCGTCTTTCCCTGGGTGGCGCCGTTCTCCGCATCCACACGCATCTCCAGGTTCTTCTTGGTGGAGTTTGTCAGGACCTCGCCCAGGAGCTCCGCAAACTTCGCAGCGTGCTCTGCCTCTTCAAAGGCAGCCTTCTCGTAATAATCTCCGATCTCCGGATATCCCTCGCGATATGCCTGACGGAACATGGCCAGATACATGCCGACCTCGGAGCACTCGCCCTGGAAATTGGAACGAAGACCTTCCAGGATCTCTTCGGGGGCACCCTGTGCCACTCCCACCACATGCTCGGCAGCCCAGGTCAGCTCTCCGCTCTGTGCGTTGAACTTGTCCGCACCGGCGCCGCAGATGGGGCACTTCTCGGGGGGCTCATCCCCTTCGTGGACATATCCGCAGACAGAACATACATACTTCATGATCGTAACCCTCCATTCGTTATTCTCTTCCGGGAGAAACCCTCAAAACCCCTTTTACGCAAGCGTTCCCGGTTCCTTTACGATAGCAAAAAAGCCCCGGTTCGTCAACGCAAACCGCGCTGCGAAGGGGCTTCCAATCGTGAAATCTTTCTAAAGCGGATCTAAAAGAACGGCCAGGCACAGAGCAGGTATCCGGGCACCGCCACAATGATGAAAAAGGCCCAGCTCACCAGGGTGAAGGTCCTGATGAAGGCCCCGCCCCTGCCGGGGTATTCCCGCACGTAGATGCGGTAGTTGATGACGGAGGCCAGGGACCCGATGAGGGAGCATAAGCCCGCGGTATCGGCACCGTAGATGAGCCCCGCAAAGTTCTCCGTGAAGGGATAGAGGACGATGGAGGCGGGGACATTGGAGATCACCTGGCTTAAGAGGATCACCGAGACATACTCATGTCCCGTGACGGTCCGGTGCAAAAATGCGGAGATGGCCGGATTCGCCGCCACGGAGCTGGAGAAGATGAAAAAGCACAGGAAGGTGAACAGGAGCACATAGTCCACCTTTCCGAAGAGCTTTCTGTCAAAGATCAGAATGGCGCACAGCACGATGGCCACCGCTATGGGCCACAGAGAGGTCCGGGTCACGATGGTGGTGAGGATGAGCACAAAGAGCAGGAGATACAGGATCCGAAGCCTGGGGTCCCTGGATGTCTCACCGGATACCGCATCCCGGTCGATCCGGATCTTCTCCTTCAGGTCCCTGCGGTAGAGGACCAGCACAAACAGGATGAGAAGCAGGGCGGAGGAGATGCACAGCGGGGACATGTGGAGCATGAAGTTTGCCGTGCTGGTGCCGGACTGCTGGTAGAGGAACAGATTCTGGGGGCTTCCGAAGGGCATGAGCAGGGACCCCCGGATGGCCGCGATGTTTTCCATGGAGATCACCGGAAGGATGTAATGCTCCTTCCCCCCTCCCCGAAACAGGAGGATCGTCAGGGGGACGAAGATGATCAGGGACACATCATTGGTCACGAACATGGAGGTGAAAAAGACGCCGAAGATCAGAAAGAGGGACAGCGCCGCCATGGTGGAAAACCGGGTGCTGAAGCGCACCACGGGCCGCAGCACATTCTCCTGCTTAAAGCCCTCCAGAACGCAGAGCATCATCAGAAGGGTCCCCAGGGTATGCCAGTCGATCTCCCGAAGAAGAGCGGCTGACGGAGGTGTCAGAAACAGGGAAAGGATGGCTGCTATGGCAGACACTGTCAGCATGGGCTCTTTTTTCAAAAATGCGGTTACTTGCTTCATCCTTACCTTCCGATCTTATTCCTCGCCCTGAAAGACGATCTGTGCGAAATTGTAAAAGCCCAGATACCAGATGTTGAAGTCGTGTCCCCCGGGAAGCTCCTGCCACAGGTAGTTTTCCCCTTCCGTGAAGCGGTCGCAGACCGCGGGGAGGTTCTTTGCGGCAGCTGCCGCACTGGCGTAGGCGATGCCGTCATCCGTCCCGCAGATATTGTAGAAGTACCGGATCTCATTTGGATCCTCCTTCAGGATCTGCGCCACCTTGTCCGCGGGATAGCTGGTGGGGGCAGCCGAGAAGGCTCCGTACCAGGCCAGGATGTCATTGCACTCGCAAAGGCCGATGTTGATGGTCTGCATGCCGCCCATGGAGAGTCCCGCCATGGCCCGGTGCTCTCTGGATGCAGTGAGGTCGTAACCGCCCTCCGCGTAGTTCCCGTAGGTGCTGTAATGGGATTCGATGTAGGGGATCAGGTCGTTGCGCAGCTCCTGCCCGAAGCAGTAGAAGGAATTGAAATCCTTTGCGTTTTTCCCGAAGTCCGCGCCGGATCTGCCGTTGGGGGTCACCACGATGAAGGGTTTGATGTCCCCGTAATAGGTGAGGTTGTCCATGATGGACTTGACCTTGGAGGTGGCTCCGGTCATGCCCCACTCCGCCTCGTCTCCGCCGATGCCGTGCATCAGATAGAGGACATCGTATTTTTCGTCCTCGCTGTAGCCCGCCGGCAGATACACATTGGCCTCCTTGACGATGGGGCTTTGATCTCCGTAGTAGTCAAAAGTATCATAGGAGATGTGCTCGATGCGGCCGCACTCCGTCACCCGCAGGTTGATGTACTTGGTGGGGATGGAATCCGAGATCTCGGCAGTGGGTTCCCGGTCTTCCGATGATTCCTCGCTCTGAACCGCTTCCTCCTGTACAGATGTCTCCTGTGCGATGGCTTCCGCGATGCCGTCTGTGCGTTCTTCCTGCATGGATGCTTCCTCCTGTGTGGTTTCCGGCAGGGGTGCTTCGGCGCTTGCCGGTGTGTCCGCAGCGCTTCCGCAGGCGCACAGGCCAAGGAGCAGCATCAGCGCCAGTCCCGCCCGGAATCTGTTTTTGCCTCTCATCTTCGGTCTCCAATCAAAACGATGAGCGCAGTGCCGCCTTCGGCAATGCGCTCTCTTTTCCTGTTCTGCAGATAAATGCCGCCCTGCGCTAGATCTTTTTGGCGATCCAGATCAGCAGGCAGGTGCCGATGATGGAGACCACGCAGCCGCCGATAAAGCCGGATGCGCCGATGCCGATGAGACCCAGGACAAAGCTTCCCACGATGCCGCCCACGATGCCCAGCAGGATGTTTACGATCAGGCCGTGCTTGCTGTTCATCAGCTTTCCTGCCACCCAGCCCGCGATGGCGCCGGTGAGGAGCGTAACCAGAAATTTACCCATTATTTCATCCTCCGTTTCGAACTGTCAAAAACAGTTTTTGATACGCCCCCTATTATACGGTCGCATTCCCCCAAAGACAAGGAAATTCTATACTTTTTCCCCGTTCTTTGATAAACTACATCCAAATGAGTCTTTTCACAGAAAGGAAAACAACATGGAAAAAAATCTTCCGAAAAGAAACGAAGTACCACAGGAGATGACCTGGCGCCTCGGGGACATCTACGAGAGCGAAGAAGCCTGGGAGGCCGAGCGGGCGCAGATCCTGCCCCTGGCGGAGGAGATCGCGGGCTACGACGGAAAGGTAGCAGGCAGCGCGGATATCCTGTTAAAGGTGCTGCAGCTTTTTGAAAAGGGCGTCCTGCTCATCGACCGCGTCATGGGATATGCCCATATGTACCAGGATCAGGACACCTCCGATACCACGGGCCAGTCCCTGGAGATGAAGGGCATGAACACCATCGCGCAGGCCATGGAGAAGATCTCCTTCTTAGATCCCGAGATCCTGGAGATCCCGGAGGATACCCTGAAGGAGTTCTTTGCCAAAGAGCCCGGGCTGGAGCATTTCGCCTGCCACATCCGGGAGATCCGCAGACTTCGGGAGCACACCCTCTCCAAGGAGACGGAGGCCCTCATCGCATCCGCCAGAGAGCTCATGGGAAGTCCCCAGGGGACCTATGGCATGCTCAGCAACGCGGACCTGAAGTTCCCCACGGTGAAGGACAGGGACGGAAATGAGATCCAGATCACAAACGGACGCTTTGTCCCCCTGCAGATGTCTCCGGACAGAAGTCTGCGGAAGGCGGTGTTTGAGCAGTACTACGCCCGCTGGAAGGAGTTTTCCAACACCTGGGCCAGCCTTTACGACGGCGAGGTGAAGGCCCGGATCTTCGAGTCCAGAGCCAGAAAGTACGGCTCCTGCTTCGAGGCCGCGGTGGATGGAAACAATGTTTCCCCCGCTGTCTGCGACAATCTCTTCGACAGCGTCCACCGCAACATCGGCCAGATGCACCGCTATGTACGCCTCCGCAAAAAGCTCCTGGGGGTGGAGGAGCTCCATATGTATGACATCTACGCATCCATGGTCAGCGATTTTGAGATGAAGGTCTCCTACGAGGAGGCCAAGGCCATGACCCTGGAGGCCTTAAAGCCCATGGGAGAAGAGTACCTGTCGGTGGTGCGCAGAGCCTACGAGGAGCGCTGGATCGACGTGATGGAGAATGAGGGAAAGCGCAGCGGCGCTTACTCCTCCGGCGTGTATGATGTGCACCCTTACATGCTGCTGAACTACAACAACACCCTGGACGATGTCTTTACCCTGATCCACGAGATGGGGCACTCCATGCACACCTGGTATTCCACCCATGCCCAGAGCCTGCTGGATTCCGAGTACAAGATCTTCGTGGCGGAGGTGGCTTCCACCACCAATGAGATCCTGCTGCTGGAGTATCTGTTAGGCAAAGCGGAGTCGAAGCAGGAGAAGGCATACCTCATCAATCACCTGCTGGAGAGCTTTAAGGGCACGCTGTTCCGCCAGACCATGTTCGAGGAGTTCGAGAGAAAGACCTGCGCCATGGCGGAGGAGGGAACGCCCCTTACCGCGGAGACCCTGGCGGATGTGTATCTGAACCTGAACAGGGAATACTTCGGAGAGGATATGGTCTCCGATCCCGAGATCGCCTGGGAGTGGTGCCGGATCCCCCACTTCTATTACAACTTCTACGTCTACCAGTACGCCACCAGCTTTTCCGCTGCCGTGGCCATCGCCAGACGCATCCTGAAGGAGGGCGAGTCCTACGCGAAGCAGTATATTGAGTTCTTAAAGAGCGGATGCACCCAGGATCCCGTGAGCCTGTTAAAAATAGCGGGCATCGACCTGTCCACCGCCCAGCCCATCGACTCGGCTCTTGAGGAGTTTGCGAGAGCCATCACCGAGATGGAGGAGCTGTACGCATGAAGATCGTCGTTCTGGAACGAAACAGTGTAGGTCCCGATATCCCCGTGGACTGCTTTGAGGAGCTGGGGGAGGTGACCATCTACCGAAATACCGTCAGCGCCCAGGAGGTGCGGGAGCGCACCCGGGATGCGGAGATCATCGTGGCCAACAAGTCCCCCATGAATGAGGAGGCCCTGCGGGAGGCCAGGGACTTAAAGCTCATCTGCGAGTTCGCCACCGGTTTTGACAATTGCGACCTCCCCTATCTGAGCTCCCGGAAGATCCCGGTGTGCAATGTGGTGGGATACAGCACGGAGATGGTGGCTCAGCATACCTTTACCCTGGCTCTGGCGCTGTCCCAGAAGCTGATGCATTATGACAACTATGTCAAGTCCGGAGAATACAGTGCCCAGGACCGGTTCTCCAACTTTGACGTGCCCTTTAACGAGCTGGCGGGAAAGACCTGGGGCATCGTGGGCATGGGCAATATCGGGCAGCAGGTGGCCCGGATTGCCAAGGCCTTCGGCTGTGAGGTGATCTTTACCTCCGTCACCGGCCGCAGCACCGTTACGGAGTACCGGAAGGTGGACAAGGACACCCTCCTGCGGGAGAGCGATTTTCTCTCCCTCCACTGCCCCTTGAGCGACCTGACCCGAAACTACATCGACGGTGCGGCGTTGCAAAAAATGAAAAAATCCGCTATTCTGGTCAACGTGGCCAGAGGCCGGGTGGTGGACAATATGGCGCTGTATGAGGCGCTGGAAAACGGTACCATCGCGGCAGCGGGTCTGGACGTGCTGGAGGATGAACCCCTTCGGCTGACGAACCCCTTAAGCCGGATCAAGGACTCCGGAAAGCTCATCATCACGCCGCACCTGGCCTGGGGAAGCGTGGAAGCGCGCATGCGCTGTGTGCAGGGGGTCTATGACAATATCCGGGCCTTTCAGAGCGGCAGCCCCATCCATGTGGTAAATCCCGTATAACGGCGGCCCGAGACGACTTGCAAAGGACATAAAAGATGCTGGAATCATTGAAACGAAACGGAAAGGGGATCGTTTTCCTGCTGATCTCCGCCATGTGTCTGTCCATCGGACAGCTCCTGTGGAAATTTGCCAATGTCTCCGATTTCGGAGCCTACCTCACCGGCATTTCCGGGATCTGGACCCTGTTTGTGAAGCTCCTGCCGGGATTTATCGTCTACGGCATCGGCGCCGTGATCATGACCATCGGTCTGGGCTACGGGGAGCTTTCCGTACTGCAGCCCATCAATTGTATGAGCTATGTCTTCGGCCTGATCCTTTCCGCCGTCTTTCTGACGGATCCCATCACTCCCCTGATGGTGGTGGGGGAGGTGATCATCATGGCCGGTGTGGTGCTCATCGGCGGAAGCTCGGGAGGTGAAGCGAAATGATCGTGGTACTCCTTCTGGCCTCCACACTGACATCCTCTTTTGCCGGGTACTTCCTGAAAAAATCCGGCGGAAGCGACCGCAAGCTGGGGATCTTTCTCTCCCCCTGGTTTTACATCGGCGGTTTTCTGTACGCAGCCTCTGCCATGGCCATGATCTATATGATGAAGGTGATCCCCTATGCGGTGATCCTGCCCCTGGGGTCTCTCACCTACGTCTGGACCATGTTTGTCTCCAATCGGCTGCTGGGAGAGAAGATCACAAAGCGCAAGATCGCCGGGATGTGCGTCATCATCACCGGCGTGGCGATCCTGGCCTATGCGACCCAGATCGCCGGAAGATAAGCATATGACGGGTCCGCCCCGGGCGGTACCCATGAAAAACATCTAGGAAAGCGAGGAAATACACCCATGCCCATGCCTGAACAGTCCATTGAATTTCGCTATGACACCCAGCTCCTTCTCGACCGCTATGATGTGGACGATGACGGATGCGATGATCTGGTGGATGAGATGAGAGAGTATATCGTCTCCACCTTCAAGGGAGACAGTCTGGTGCTGGCCGGAGACACCGACGAGGACGACTACGGCGAGAAAGCCACGGTGAAGCTCCACTTCCACACCAACGAGCCCTGGGATGTGCTGGCCTACTGCCGGACCCTGGGGGAGATCTACGACATCGTGGTGGAGGATATGGACAGACAGTCCAGAGATATGCACGGCTGATGATGCCTGTGCCGGCATACACGCATTCAGATCGGGGTGTCCGCAGGCGCGGGCATCCCGCCCGATTTTATGAAGATTTCATACTTTCTCCCGTAAATTCGTTTTTCCCTGTGCTATACTGATTCTGTTATGAAACTGCGCACCCGAATCCTGATCACATCCGTATCCATCATCCTGCTGCCGCTGGCTCTGACCTTTCTGGTGTCGGCGGTGTTTCGGCTGGCTCTGTTTGAGACGGTGCCTGCGGGATTCTGGTCCGAGATGCGGGCAGCGATGCCGCAGCAGGGGCCCCTGTCCCTGATGACGGCCATCCTCCTTCTGGTGATCCTGCTGCTTACCAGTATCATCCTGACGGTGTGGATCATCCAGAGCGTCTACCGTCCCATCAGCCGCCTGAATCATGCCATGCAGGCCATCAAGGACGGGAATCTGGACCAGGTCCTGGAGTCCAAGGACGGCGGCGAGTTTGGCGAGCTCTTTGCCAATTACGAGGACATGCGCATGCGGCTGCGGGAATCCGCGGAGGAAAAGGCACAGCAGGAGGAGCGGAACCGGGAGCTCATCAGCAACATCTCCCATGACCTCAAAACCCCCATCACCGCCATCAAGGGGTATGTGGAGGGGATCATGGACGGGGTGGCGGATACCCCGGAGAAGATGCAGAAATACATCCGTACCATCTACAACAAGGCGACGGATATGGACCGGCTC
>JAFYFY010000038.1 GCA_017543485.1 Lachnospiraceae bacterium
GGAGCAGGGCTACAGCCGCAAGTGGGTTCTGGCAGGATTTGTAAGCTCCGGGGAATTCTCCGGGATCTGTGAGTCCTACGGCATCACCCGGGGTGAGATCACTCTGACGGAAGCGGACAATCAGCCCAGTGACGCGAACCTGTATGTGGATGAGGCAAAGGTGAACGCCTACGTGGAGCGCCTTTACAACACAATCCTGAGCAGACCCGCAGAGGCAGACGGAAAGGTCTTCTGGGCCGGCCTCATCAGCAGACATGAGATGACGGCGCAGCGCGTGGCGGTGGAAGGATTCTTCTTCTCCGAGGAATACCTGGCAAAGAACACCTCCAACACGGAGTTCGTAAACACCCTGTACCTGGCACTCTTGGACCGCGATCCCGCAGCAGACCCTGACGGATTTGCCTTCTGGGTCAGCGCTCTGGATAACGGCATGGACCGCATGACAGTCATCGAACAGGGATTTGGAAATTCACCTGAGTTCCGCGGCATCCTGCAGTCCTACGGCCTGTTAAGAAAGTAAGAAAATGAAGATGGGGGACGGTTCCTGGGGATCAGGAACCGTCCCCGATCCCCAGGAACCGTCCCCCATCCCCACTTGACAGGGGGGAAAGGATGACATAAAATACAGGCTAATCTTTACATTATCCATAAGAAACGCGTAGACGAAGACAGTACCTTCTCTCCGAAAGGCACAGCGAGCCGGTGACGGTGTGAGACCGGCGCGAGTAGGACAGAAACGGGAAGATCCCTTCCGAGCGGCAGAGGCGAACGAGTTTGTCACGGCAGGCCGAGGCAGAGACAAGTAGCTCCTGACGGATGCGCCCACCGTTACCGGGCACCGTATCACTCCCGTCCGGGCAGACCGGGCGCCGGAAGTACGTTGTAATAGGTGGTTGCGAAACGAGGACTTCGCCCTATTACGGGCAGAGTCCTCGTTTTTTGACAGGAGGTGGCTTATGTTTCAACCGGTATCAACAGACCTGGGATTCGTCGACCGCGAGAAAGAGGTGGAACAGTTCTGGGAAAAGGCGGATATCTTCCGCCGCAGCATCGAGCAGAGAAAGAACGGACCGACCTATACCTTCTATGACGGACCGCCCACCGCAAACGGAAAGCCCCACATCGGTCACGTGGAGACCCGTACCATCAAGGATATGATTCCGCGCTACCGCACCATGAAGGGCTATATGGTCCCCCGCAAGGCCGGATGGGACACCCACGGCCTGCCCGTGGAGCTGGAGGTGGAAAAGCTCCTGGGCATCGACGGCAAGGAGCAGATCGAGGCCTATGGCCTGGATCCCTTCATCCGCAAGTGCAAGGAGAGCGTCTGGAAATACAAGGGCATGTGGGAGGATTTCTCCAAGATCGTCGGCTTCTGGGCGGACATGGATGATCCCTATGTCACCTATGAGGACAACTACATCGAGTCCGAGTGGTGGGCCTTAAAGACCATCTGGGAAAAAGGCCTGCTCTACAAGGGCTTTAAGATCGTGCCCTATTGCCCTCGCTGCGGCACCCCCCTTTCCAGCCACGAGGTGGCCCAGGGGTACAAGGCCGTGAAGGAGCGCTCTGCCATCGTCCGGTTCAAGGTAAAGGGCGAGGATGCCTACTTCCTGGCGTGGACCACCACCCCCTGGACCCTTCCCAGCAATGTGGCCCTGTGCGTGAACCCGGAGGAAACCTACGCGAAGGTAAAGGCGGCAGACGGCTATACCTATTACATGGCTCAGGCCCTGCTGGATACCGTCCTGGGGAGCCTGGCAAAGGACGGCGCTCCCGCCTATGAAGTGCTGGAGACCTTCCCCGGCACCGCTCTGGAGAGAAAAGAGTACGAGCCCCTCTTTGCCTGCGCGGGAGAAGCTGCCGCAAAGCAGAACAAGGCGGCCCATTTCGTGACAGTTGACACCTATGTCACCATGACCGACGGTACCGGTATCGTCCATATCGCACCGGCCTTCGGTGAGGACGACTCCCGCATCGGCCGTAACTACGACCTGCCCTTCGTGCAGTTCGTGGACGGCAAGGGAAATATGACCGCGGAGACCCCCTATGCCGGCAAATTCGTCAAAGACGCGGACCCCGAGGTTTTAAAGGATCTGGATGCGCAGGGGAAGCTCTTCAGCGCGCCGAAGTTCGAGCATGATTATCCTTTCTGCTGGCGCTGCGATACGCCCCTCATCTACTACGCACGGGAGTCCTGGTACATCAAGATGACCGCGGTGAAGGATGAGCTGGTGGCCAACAACAAGACCATCAACTGGATCCCCGAGTCCATCGGAAGCGGGCGTTTCGGCAACTGGCTGGAGAATATCCAGGACTGGGCCCTGTCCAGAAACCGCTACTGGGGCACGCCTCTCAATATCTGGGAGTGCTCCTGCGGCTGCCGCCATGCGGTGGGAAGTCGGGAAGAGCTGGTGGCCATGAGCGGCGATGAGCGGGCGAAAACCGTGGAGCTCCACCGCCCCTACATCGACGAGATCACTCTGAAATGCCCCGAGTGCGGCGGCGTGATGAGGCGTGTCCCCGAGGTCATCGACTGCTGGTTCGACTCCGGCGCCATGCCCTTTGCCCAGTATCACTATCCGTTTGAGAACAAGGAGCTCTTCGAGAAGCAGTTCCCGGCCCAGTTCATCTCCGAGGCCGTGGATCAGACCAGAGGCTGGTTCCATTCCCTTCTGGCGGAGTCCACGCTTCTTTTCAATAAGGCGCCCTATGAAAATGTGATCGTGCTGGGTCATGTGCAGGATGAAAAGGGACAGAAGA
>JAFYFY010000005.1 GCA_017543485.1 Lachnospiraceae bacterium
CACCACGGGACTGTCCAAAGAACAGATCGAAAAGGTCACGGAGGCATCGAAACAGATCCCGGTGCTGCGCTCCGCCAATATGTCCCTGGGGATCAACCTGCTCTTAAAGCTTCTGAAGGAGGCGACACAGGTCCTGGATCCGGCGGGATTCGATATCGAGATCGTGGAGAAGCATCACAATCAGAAGCTGGATGCCCCCAGCGGAACGGCCATCGCACTGGCGGACAGCATCGAGGAGGCACTGGAGGAAGACTACCCCTATGTCTATGACCGGAGTGAGCGCCGGATGAAGCGGCCCCATCAGGAGATCGGGATCTCCGCCGTGCGGGGCGGTACCATCGTGGGGGATCACGATGTGATCTTTGCCGGAGAGGATGAAGTCATCACCTTCTCCCACAGAGCCTATTCCAAGGCGGTGTTTGCAAAGGGAGCCGTGGCCGCAGCGGCCTTTCTGGCGGGAAAGGAGCCGGGTCTCTATGATATGAGCGCGGTGATCGGCTAGGAGGATCCATGGAATTTCGGCCCTGTATCGATCTTCATAATGGCGAGGTCAAACAGATCGTGGGCGGAAGCCTGCAGGACCTGGGTGACCGTGCCACGGAAAACTTCCGCTCCGGAAAGGGGGCGGGGTACTACGCGCAGCTTTTCCGGGATGCCGGACTGAAAGGCGGGCATGTGATCCTGCTAAACGCCAAGGACAGTCCCTACTACGAGAAGACAAGGGCGCAGGCACTTGAGGCGCTTCGGACCTTCCCGGGAGGCCTCCAGGTGGGGGGCGGCATCACCCCGGAGTCGGCGACGGAATACCTGGATGCCGGCGCCTCCCATGTGATCGTGACCTCCTATGTGTTTCACGACGGGATGGTGGATACGGAGCGCATTCGGAAGATGCGGGAGGCTGTGGGAAAAGAGCATCTGGTGCTGGATCTGAGCTGTAAGCGTGTGGTGACAGAGGACGGGCAGGACCGGTATCTGGTGGTGACGGACCGCTGGCAGAATCTCACCCGAACGGAGGTGACGCCGCAGCTTTTGGAGCAGCTCTCGGCAGACTGCGATGAATTTCTGATCCACGCTGTGGACGTGGAGGGAAAGGCCAAAGGGCCGGAGCAGGAGGTGCTGAAGATCCTGGCCCGGGTACAGGGGATCCCCGTTACCTACGCAGGGGGCGTCGCATCTGTGGCTGATCTACGGAGGATCGGAGAGACCGGAGAGGGCCGGATCCATGTCTGCGTGGGCAGCGCTCTGGATCTTTACGGCGGAAAACTGGAGTTTCAAAAGGTTCTGTCAGTTTGCCGGGAATATACCATCAGTAGTGTCAGATGAGCATCAACACCACCGGAAACTACAAGATATAGACAAGTTTATTACAAAATATAGACAATAATTACATAATTATTAACAAAATGTTGCATCTTTTCGTTCTTTGTGTTATGATGGTCTGGCTTACGTAAACCGACTACAGGAGAATGAAAGATGCAATCTGTTTATATGATCTCCCTGAAGGAAAGCAGACATAAGAGACGGCCGCAGCATCAGATGATCATGATGTCAAATGATACTGACATGCTTGTCAAACCCATGACGGTAAACCCCGGATTCCTTTGGACCGTGGGGATCCTGCTCTGCCTCCTGATGGGAGCTCTGTTCGGGTACTTTTATGTCGCAAGAGGCGAGAGCGAAAGCTACAGGAAGATGATCGCACAGCAGGGGGAGACGATCCTGAGTCTGGAGGCCGAGAAACAGGAGCTTCTGGGGCAGATCGACACCCTGACGGATCGGGTACAGATCCTGAGCGATACGGTGAATTCCAAGGTGGCCTCGGAAGCGCAGCTGACGGAGGTCATCGAGCAGCAGTCCATCCCTTCCGGCTACCCCCTCACCGGAGCGGCCAGTATGGAGGAGGTCACGGAGGGAGATCCCGGACTGATCTTCCAGGCTGCGGAGGGCAGCTTTGTGGTAGCTTCCGCGGCGGGCACCGTGGTGAAGGTGGAAGCGGACG
>JAFYFY010000039.1 GCA_017543485.1 Lachnospiraceae bacterium
CCCTTTTTTCACGGGCCCTCCCCCGGTCAGGAACCGTCCTCTTTTTTCCCAGGCCCCATCTTAACCGATTCTTAACCTCTTTTTCCCTCTTCCTGCTACCCCATCCGCCGCACTTTGTGGTACGCTTATCAGCGGAAACAGAGGTCTCACACCTGTTTTCCGAATGAGATCATTTCGAGAGAGGAATCCACCGTGTACAACATTCTCATCTGCGACGACGACCGGGATATCGTCTCGGCCCTGAAGATCTACCTCACCAATCCAGAATACCGCATCTTCGAAGCCTACAACGGCAGGGACGCCGTGGAGACCATCCGCCGGGAGCATATCAGCCTGGCCCTTCTGGACGTGATGATGCCGGTGATGGACGGCCTGGAAGCCATGGTGAAGATCCGGGAGTTTTCCAATATTCCCATCATCCTCCTCACCGCAAAGAGCGAGGACAGCGACAAGGTGCTGGGCCTGGGGGTTGGGGCGGATGATTACATCACCAAGCCCTTTCATCCCGCCGAGGTCATCGCCCGGGTGGGGGCCATGCTGCGCCGCTATACCAGGCTGGGGGCGGACCTTCGGAGCGATTCCCGGCTGGTGGTGGGAGGACTGGAGCTGGACCGGGACAGCAAACAGGTCACCTGCGAGGGAAAGCCCGTCTCTCTGACCCCCAAGGAGTTCGACATCCTGCGCCTTCTTATGGAAAACCCCGGGAAAACCTATTCCCCCGCGAAAGTTTACCGGGAGGTCTGGGGAGAGGAGCCTCTCTCCGGGGAAAAGACCGTGGCGGTCCACATCCGCCACATCCGGGAAAAGATCGAGATCGACCCGGCGGATCCCCGGTACATCAAGGTGATCTTCGGACAGGGGTATCTTTTAACCAATTCTTAACCATCCCGCTCCTTTTCTCTTAATCGGGCCTTGTGCTACGCTTTTCCCGTCAGGACGGCAGGGAAAGCCGGGCTGTCCGGGAGGGAGAGAACATGAACATGCAACATCTGAAGAACAAACGGATGGTGGCAGGGATCTTCTGCATCATCCTGTGCTGCGGGATGATCCTGAGTTCCTGCGGGAGCTCCGGCCGCTACGGGGTGGCCCGTCCCGGGATGGCGGGGGACACTGCGACCGGCGCCGGACAGGAAGAGGCCGGAAGCACGGCCGGAGCGGGCGGCGCCCCGGGAGAGGGGGAAGCGCAGACACCGGAAACAGACACTCGTCCCTATGCAGCTGCCTTTACCCAGGTCACGCCCCCGGAGGGGCAGATGATCTACGGCGCCGGAATAAGCGCAGGGAAGCTGGTCTATCCCTCCCTGATCCCGGAGACGGGGGCCATGAAGGTCTGCAGCCTGGATCCCCATACCGGCATGTCGGAGGACCTGTTTACGACGGATGGGGAGGAGATGCTCTTCTTCGGGATGGTTCGGGCGCTGGAGGGCGGCGGGTTCGTGGCAAGCCATACCGAATACGGATCCCGGGATACGCAGCTGATCTGGCTGGAGAAAGACGGCTCTGTCACGGATCAGATCACCATGCGGATGCCGGAGGGCGCCACCCTCACCGGCATGAGTCTGACGCCGGAGGGAAGGATCTTCTTAAGCGGTCTGTTTGAAGGAGGCTTTTCCTCCATCCGGGAGTGGCAAAGACCAAACGGGCCGCTGGTGACGCCGGAGGGACTGCCCAAAGAACTCGGATCCGGCGGCGGATTTGTGAATGCCATCGGGGAAGTCCGGGGAAGCGAGAACGTGCTGTTTGCCACCGGGAAGACCCTCTACCGGTATGACGCTGCAAAGAGCGTCACCGAAAAAGTGCTGAACTGGCAGGATGTGGACATCGACGGGACTGCCGTGCAGGGCCTGGAGGAAGCAGACGGCATCATCTCGGTGCTTCTCATGGATTATGCATCCGGGAAAGCCGAGCTGGCGGAGCTTA
This sequence comes from Lachnospiraceae bacterium, assembly GCA_017543485.1. Classification (GTDB taxonomy): domain Bacteria; phylum Bacillota; class Clostridia; order Lachnospirales; family Lachnospiraceae; genus AC2028. Next base: position 1,921 of record JAFYFY010000039.1, read on the forward strand.
TGGAGGATATCGGAGAAAAGAGCGGGGACGAGCCCATAGAACTGACCCTGGCCACCGCATCCTCCTCTTCCTCCCTGTCCAAAGCCGTGGCGGAATATAACCGCTCTCAAAAGCGCTACCGCGTGAAGGTCGAAACCTTTATGACCCAGGCACCCCGCATCGCGGCTCCGGAGGACATCGACCAGATGGTGACCCGGATGCTGGGGGATCGCCCCTTCGACCTCATCGATCTGAGCGGTTTTGAATACGCCGATACCAAGGTGGATGATCTGGTAAAGAAAGGGTACCTGACGGATCTGACGCCGTATTTTCAGGGCAGCACGGTATTAAACCCGGCGGATTTTGAGGAAAAAGCCCTGGCCCTTTGCCGGGTGGGGGACTTCCAGGCGGCCATCCCCAGGTCCTTCTTTATGTGGGTCTATGTGGCGGCTCCGGATCTTGTGCGGCCCGGGGAGGGACTGGCGCTGGAGGATCTGATGGATGCGGACCTGCGGGATCCGGACCGGAGCCTCTTTGAGGGCGCCGGAGAGTGGGACGTCCTCCGGATCTGCCTGCGAAACAACCTGGGACAGTTTGTGGATGTGTCCACCGGGGCGTGCCGGTTTGAGAGTGAGGAGTTTCGACAGATCCTGGAATATGCTGCCCGGTATGCAGGGCAGGGAGATGAGGTGTTCTATTTCAGAAACGCCGGCCCGAAGGATCTTCTCATGGGTTCTGCCGTGGAGCAGGTGTTTCAGCTGCAGACCATGGCAGCCAGAGACTTTGGAGGCGCCGGCGTCCTTTGCGGATATCCGACCTATGACGGGTCCCTGCGCACCACCCTGGACACGGACTATAATGACGCTTTGCTGGCCATCTGCTCCAGATCGGATCATCCGGAAGGGGCATGGGAATTCATCGAGTATTATCTGCAGCGGGAGTTTGACGAATATGCCTACGGACTCCCTGCGAATAAACAGATGCTGGAAGCGCAGATTGAGCGATGCGCCGACCAGAGCAGATCGCAGAACAGCGCTACCGTCACCTTTGGAACGGGAGAGGATTCTTACTCCGTGAAGATGCATCCCCTGACGGAGGAAGAGATCGAAACCTTCCGGCTGCTCCTGGATGCTGCCGATGACCGGGAGCCGGTATGGGTATCCCCGGTCTATGAGATCATCGTGGATGAGCTGGGACCTTACTTCGCGGGTCAGAAATCATTGGAGGAAGTCCTGGGCATCATCCAGAGCCGCGTGGGACTGTATGTGGCGGAAAATACATTCTAAAAAACGGGCCTGCGCGATGAAGGCTATGAGGAAGAGATCGGAAGATGGAAAAAACGGATAATACGGAAAATACGGAAAAGATGAAAAAGACGGAGGAACAGATGAACCGGACATCGGAAGCCGGAGGAACTTCGGCCGGGAGAAAAGAAAAAAGGGTCTGCAGGGCAGGCATCCTCACCAAGACCTGGGCCTTGATCGGGATCGCGGCCTTCAGTCTGGTGGCAGCCCTGTGCGTGCTATTGGCCGCATATCTTTGGGACCGGGAGTATTATGACAAAACGCCCTATCAGATCCTCAGTGAGGAGTTCAGCTATGAGGTGCCGGTGGATGCGGACTTTCTCATAGACAGCATCGTCTCCGGAAATGCCACCCAGGCACAGCGATACTGTCAGGGGAGCAACATCTCTTACGCCGGAGTCCGGAAGTTCTACGGGATGACCTATCTCTGGGAATACGGACTCAGCACCGTCATGCAAAGCGGAAACTATGTCTACCACTACGAAGGCTCCGTGAACAATATCCCCTATGTGTGCAACATCGCGCTAAAGGATGATCTGCCGGAGCAGGACCGGTACCGGGCGGCACTGGACAGGTGCAGTTTTCTTTACCGCATCCGGTTCCTGATCTTCCCCGTGGCCATGGTGAGCCTCCTCATCTGCCTCTTTTTGTTCCTCTTCCTGATGCGCTATGCAGGGTATGAAAAGGGCAGTGACGAACCGGCGCCCTGGTTCACCTCCCGCATTCCCTATGAGATCATCCTGCTCCTGCCCGCAGGCGGGATCTTTCTCCTGATATATGTCCTGGAGTCTGTGGACTACAATCCGGAAGGCATCCTGATCGCCCTGACTCTGTTGGTGATCCTCACGGTGGGAGCTACCCTGTGGCTCATGGGCACCGCGGTCCGGATCCGGACGGGGCACCTTTGGAACGGGTCCTTGCTGGGATATCTGGTCCGCGGCTGCAGGAAGGTCTTTGAGGTCATCCGAAAAGCCGCCTCGGCCATTCTGGAGAAGATCCCCCTCATCTGGAAGGTGCTGCTGGGACTGCTCATCACCGGGATCCTTCTGGGCCTCTCCATGGAACTGGTGGACAGCTACAGCAGGAGAGGGGCTGCGGCAGGCTGGGGCCTGTTCTGGCTCACGCTGGCACTGGCCTTTGGAGCCGTCCTGTATGCGGTGATCTGGTATCACAATCTGGCGCAGCAGACGGCGCGTCTGGCGGCGGGAGAGTTGCCGAAGCGCATCGAATCCCGGTACCTTCTGCCGGTTTTTCGCCGTCATGCCCGGGACCTGGAGACCATCGCAGGCGGGATCCGCATCTCCGATGAAAAACGTCTGGCCAGCGAGCGCACCCATGCAGCCCTCATCACCAATGTCTCCCATGACATCAAGACACCCCTGACCTCTATCATCAACTATGCGGACCTCATCGAAAAGGAGGAGTGCGAGAACGAGAAGATCCGGGAGTATGCCCAGGTACTGGGACGCCAGAGCACCCGCTTAAAGCACCTTCTGGAGGATCTCATCGAAGTCTCCAAGGCCCAGTCCGGTGCCATCGAGGTGCACCCCGAGCCCTGCGAGGTCTCTACCCTGGTGGGGCAGGCCGTGGGAGAGTATGAGGATAAGCTGAAAGGCAGCGGCCTGGAGCTGGTGGTCAAGGGAGCGGACCTGCCCTGCCGCATCCTGGCAGATCCCGCCCGCATGTGGCGCGTCTTTGACAACCTGCTGGGCAATATCTGCAAGTACGCCCAGTCCGGCACCCGGGTCTACTTTACCGCTGAGGAAGGAAGCGGGCACTGCCGCATCACCCTGAAGAACACCTCCGCCAAAGAGCTGGACCTGTCGCCGGAGGAGCTCATGGAGCGCTTCGTTCGGGGAGACCGCTCCCGGGAGGGGGCGGAAGGCAACGGCCTGGGCCTCTCCATCGCCGCCAACCTGGTGCGCCTCCAGGGGGGGACCCTGGACCTGTCCATCGACGGAGACCTGTTCAAAGTCACCTTGGACTTCCCGGTGATCCCGTGAAGAGGGCCTGAACAATTACATCATCTCCCGTGACAAAAGGGGACAGTTCCTGACCGCCACGCCGAACCGAAGGTTCGGCTTATGCGGCGGTCACGAACCGTCCCCGTTTTGTCACTCTCCACATTTCTGACCGCTGTCAATCTTCCCTCAGGGGACGACGGGGGGTGAGCAGGCATCCCATTCCCTGCCGTCCCCGTCGGAAATCCCCGACAGAAATCCTGCACAGATGAAAATAATACTTGACTCCGAGTTTAGTATACATATAATAAAACCGATGCCTGTCCCCATAAAACATAGTAGAAAGACACCACGCGATGACACTCGAAGAACAGATCGGACTCAAAATCAGAGAACTCCGAAACCGCAACAGCCTCACTCAGGAGGAGCTGGCGGACCGCACCGAGCTCACCAAGGGCTTTATCTCCCAGTTAGAGCGCGGCCTTACCGCCCCATCCGTCTCCACCCTGCGGGATATCGCGGAATGCCTCGGCACCAGCCTCTCCGACTTCTTCCGGGAGGAGGAGGATATCCAGGTGGTCTTTCCCGCAGAGGACTACTTTGAAAAGGACGACAAAAACGGCAATCGCATCCACTGGCTCATCGCCACGGCACAGAGCAAGAGCCTGGAGCCCATTCTGGTGCGCCTGCGCCCCGGCACCGCCACTGCGGAGGACAAGCCCCACGAGGGCGAGGAGTTCGGCTACGTCCTCGAAGGCACCCTGACCCTGGAGTATGGCAACAAGACCTACACCGTGCGAAAAGGAGATTCCTTCCTCTATCCGGCGGACAGAAACCACCGCATCAGATGCGCAGGGAAGCGTGAAGCCGTGTTTCTCTGGGTCAGCACACCTCCCAGCTTCTGAAGGAGCGGCGGAGGCAGCAAAACACACACCGGCCCGGCCGGTACGATAAAGGAAATCCCATGTCAGACGCAATCCTCAAAATGGAATCCATCAGCAAATCCTTTGACGGAAAAGAGATCCTCAAGGATTTTGACCTGGAGATCGGACGCAACGAATTCGTGACCCTTCTGGGGCCCTCCGGCTGCGGAAAGTCCACCATCCTGCGCATCATCGGCGGCTTTGTAAAGCCCGATGCGGGGCGTGTTCTGTTTGAGGGCCGGGACATCACCGCCCTGCCCCCCGAAAAGCGGAACATCAATACCGTCTTTCAGAAATACTCCCTCTTTCCCCATATGACCGTGGGAGAGAACATCGCCTTTGGATTAAAACTGAAGAAAAAGAGCCCGGAGTATATCCGGGAGAAGATCGACTATGCCCTGAAGCTGGTGAACATGGAAGGGTATGAGCACCGGAATCCCGAGTCCTTAAGCGGCGGTCAGCAGCAGCGCGTGGCCATTGCCCGGGCCATCGTGAACGAGCCCCAGGTGCTGCTCCTGGATGAGCCTCTGGGAGCCCTGGACCTAAAGCTCCGCCGCGTCATGCAGCGGGAGCTTATCAAGATCAAGCAGGAGGTGGGCATCACCTTCCTCTACGTCACCCATGACCAGGAGGAGGCGCTGATGATGTCCGACCGGATCCTGGTGATGAACAAGGGCATCGTCCAGCAGGAGGGGAACTCCAAGAGCATCTACGACGAGCCCCAGAACGCTTTCGTGGCGGACTTTATCGGTGACAGCAACATCATCGGCGGCATTATGGTCCGGGACCGCCTGGTCCGGATCCAGGGGGTGGAGATCCCCTGCGTGGATGAGGGCTTCGGAAACGAAACCCCCGTGGATGTGGTGATCCGTCCCGAGGACCTGGAGATCGTCTCTCCGGAAAACGGATACCTGAGGGGGCAGGTTCAGTCCGTCATCTTCAAGGGGGCCTACTATGAGATCAAGGTGGAGAGCAAGGGATACGAATGGATGATCCAGAGCGTGGATCCCGCCCCGGTGGGAGAGACCGTGGGCCTCACCATCGATCCGGACAATATCCAGATCATGCACAAGCCGGTATCCGCCGACGAGGAGGTTATCCGGGATGAGTAAGCCCCGCGAGCTGAACAAAAGAACACTGGTGGCATCCCCCTACGCCGTCTGGGTCCTGGCCTTTACGGTGCTCCCTCTCATCGTGATCCTGCAGTACGCCATGACGGATGCGGCGGGGCATCTGACCTTCCGGCACCTGTTCGAGGTCTTTTCCCCGATCCATGTGAAGGCTGCGCTCTTTTCCCTGGAGATCGCAGCCGGCTGTACCGTGTTCTGTATCCTGCTGGCCTACCCCATGGTCATCGCCATGCGCCATCTGGGGATGAAGCAGAGAGGGTTTTCTCTCTTTATCATCATCCTCCCCATGTGGATGAATTTCATCCTGCGGATCCTGGCGTGGCAGATGATCCTTTCCAACAACGGGATCCTGAACTTCCTTCTGGGGAAGATCGGCATCGGGCCCCTGCAGATCGCCAATACCCCGGCGGCCATCATGATCGGCGTGGTCTATGACTACCTGCCCTACATGATCCTGCCCATTTACACCGCCATCATGGAGATCAACGAGGACCTCATTGAGGCGGCAAAGGATCTGGGAGCAGGGAGCTTTACCGTCTTTCGGAGAGTCATCTTTCCCCTGTCCATTCCGGGGCTTCTCTCCGGGATCGTGATGGTGTTCGTCCCCTCCATGACCTCCTTTGTGGTGTCCGATATCCTGGGGGGCGGCAAGCTCCAGCTCATCGGAAATGTCATCGAGCAGGAGTTTACCACGGGAAATGACTGGCATGCCGGCTCCGGCCTGTCGGTCTCCTTGATGGTCTTTGTCCTCATCGGCATGGCCTTTACCTCGGTGAGCAAAACGGAAGGAAAGGAGTCGGTGATATGGTAAAGAAGCTCAAGGACCATCTGGCCCGCATCTACATCGGTATCATCGCCCTCATCCTGTATGCGCCCATCGTGGTCCTCATCGTCCTGTCCTTCAACGATTCCAGGTCCCGGGTGACCTGGGGCGGCTTTACCTTTGACTGGTATGTGAAGCTCTTTTCCAACAGACAGATCAAGGAGGCACTGGTAACCACCCTGCTCCTGGCCCTGGGCTCCGCCCTTATCGCGGTGCTGGTGGGAGTGCCGGGTGCGGTGGGGATCCACGCCATGAAGCAGAAGAACTACAAGCTCTTCATGGTGCTGACCAACATTCCCATGCTCAATGCGGATATCGTCACCGGCATCGCCCTGATGCTCTGGTTTGTGCATTTCATCCCCCTGGGCTTCGGGAGCATCCTGCTGGCGCATATCACCTTCAACATCCCTTACGTGATCCTGAGCGTCATGCCCAGACTGCAGCAGATGAATGTCAGCATCTACGAGGCGACCCGGGATCTGGGTGCGGGTCCGGTGTATTCCTTTTTCAAGATCATCCTGCCACAGCTCTCCGGCGGGATCATCTCGGGATTTTTCATGGCATTTACCATGTCCATGGACGATTTCGTCATCACCTATTTTACCAAGGGAGCGGGGGTCAACACCCTCTCCACCATGATCTACGGCGAGATCCGAAAGGGGATCAAGCCGGAAATGTATGCTCTGTCCACCCTGATCTTTCTCATCGTCCTCATCATCCTGACGGTGGTGAACAAAGTGTCGGGACAGCGGCAGAAGGCAAAGTACCATGTGGACTACTGACGGAGGAGAAAAAATGATCGGAAAAATGAAGAGAGCGGCTCTTGTGGGCGTTTGTGTCCTGCTGGCCGCAGCCATGACGGGATGCGGGAAAAAGAGCGGCCCCGCAGCCGAGCTGACGGTGGTGAATTACGGAGAATATCTGGATCCGGACCTGCTGGAGCAGTTCGAGGAGGAGACCGGGATCAAGGTGCACTACGAGGAGGCACTGACCCCGGAGGAGATGTACACCAAGTATAAGTCCGGTGCCATCGAATACGACCTGGTGTGCAGTGCGGATTATATGATGAAGAAGCTCATCGAGGAGGGAGAACTGGTACAGATCGACCGCTCGAAGCTGACCTACGGATCCAACATCGGGGACAAGTACTGGAAGTTCTCCGAGGCCTTCGATCCCGGAAACAAATATACCGTGCCCTATTTCTGGGGCACCCTGGGGATCCTCTATGACACCACCAAGGTCCACGGACCCGTGGACAGCTGGGACGTCCTCTTTAACGGAGAGTACGCCGGCGAGATCGTCATGCAAAACAGCGTGCGGGATTCCTTCATGGTGGCGCTGAAGTATCTGGGATACTCCCTGAATACCGACAATGAGGACGAGATCCGGGAGGCTCAGCAGCTCCTCATCGCCCAGAAGCCCGATGTTCAGGCATATCTGGTGGATGAGGCCAGAGACGAGGTGGTGGCGGGGAATGCCACCATGGCCATCGTCTATTCCGGAGAGGCATACCTGGGACATGAGTACAATTCCGACCTGGCCTATGTGGTGCCCAAGGAGGGCTCCAATGTGTGGCTGGATTCCTGGGGGGTGACGAAGCACTGCGACAATATGGACGCCGCCATGCAGTTTTTGGACTTCCTCTGCAGAGAGGATGTGGCCATGACCAATTTCGAGTACATCTACTACTCCACGCCCAACGAGGCGGTGATCGCGGCCCTCTCCGAGGAGGAGCAGGCGGATGAGACTCTGGTGCCCAGCGATGATGCCACGGTGAACTGCGAAGTCTGCACCCAGACCGACGAGGCCGTGACGGAGCTGATGAATGAACTGTGGAAGGAACTGAAGGCCGAATAGTGGCTCAACACTTCGTGTTGAGCTTGACGATTGCTGCGCAATCGTCGGGGCAGCGTGTTTGGATTGCACCGGGGGGAAGGATATATGAAAGATTTTCGAAAGTCCATGGACCGGCTGCTTGGAGCGGAGGTCGAAAGCGGGAATCTTGCGGGGGTTTCCGCTCTGGCGCTGCACCATGGGAAAGAAATCTATGAGAGCTATTTCGGGGATGCGGACCGGGAAGCGCACGTGCCCATGGCCCGGGATACCATCATCCGTCTGTACTCCATGACCAAACCCGTCACTGCGGCAGCGGTGATGATCCTGGCGGAGCGAGGGCTCATCGATCTGCTGGACCCCGTATCCCGGTATCTGCCCGAGTTCGGGGATATGACCGTACTGCCGGAGCCCGGACGGGAGGAAAAATGTCAGCGGGAGATCACCCTGACGGACCTGCTGAACATGACCTCCGGGATCCTCTATCCGGAATACTGGGAGGGATGTAACCCCGCAGGTCGGAAGGTGGATGAGGTGCTGCGCCCCGTGATCCGGAGGATCACAGAGGGTGAGGTGGTATCCACCCGGGAGTTCGTGAAAAGAATCGCGGAGTGTCCCCTGGGATTTCAGCCGGGAGACCGCTGGGGCTACGGATACGGCGCGGATGTGCTGGGGGCCGTGGTCGAGGTGGCGGCCGGGATGCCCTTTGAGGAGTTTTTGAAAAAGGAGATCTTTGACCCGCTGCAGATGGCGGATACGGGATTTTTCGTCCCGGAAGAGAAGCTCCCCCGCTTTGCCATGAGCTATGACGGCGCGGGTGAGGGCGTGCTGATTCCGGCAACGGCTTCCAATCTGGGAGAGTATTATAGGGACGACGGAAAGACGGGGCGGTTTGCATCCGGCGGCGCGGGGCTGGTCTCCACCCTGGATGATTATGCCCGGTTTGCACAGATGATGATATCCGGTGGCAGCTTCAAGGGGCAGCGGATCCTGGGAGAACATACCGTGCGCTTTATGACCCGGAACCGGCTCCGCCCGGATCAGATGGGCCCCCTGAACTGGTGCGGCAACAGAGGATACGGATACGGAAATCTGATGCGGGTCCTGGTGGACCAGAAGGCTGCGGGATCCAATGCGGCCCTGGGGGAGTTCGGATGGGACGGATGGACCGGCAATTACGTCTCCATGGATCCGGAGAACGACCTGGTGTTCCTGCTCTTTACCCAGAAACGGGGCGTGGTGCTGGAGACCCTGATCCGGAGACTGAAGTTCATCCTCTACGGAGCAATCTGAGAAAACAAAAAAAGCCTGCGCAGGCGCGCGGGCTTTTTCCTTTCCAACGGAAATGTTCCACCGGAAATGTCTGACTTGGAAATGTATGATCCTGAAAGGTCTTATTCGGACGTCTCATCATCTTCGTTGGCCACGGCGGAGAGGACACTGGTCACGGCCGATATCACGACAACGGCTGCGATGATCACCAGCAGTCCGCCACCCAGGATCAAAAACATGGAGCTTGCCATAGAAAAATCCTCCGTTTTCGTGTAGAATAGAACGCGTGCAGTCCGATCTCGAAACTGCATCTATTGTAGCATGTTACAGCCAATTCATCAAGCCATCGGAATGGGAGGAAGAAACATGAAGTATACGGGGACACAGACGGAAAAGAATCTTTTGGCCGCTTTTGCCGGGGAATCCCAGGCGCGCAACAAGTACACCTATTTTGCATCCAAGGCCAAGAAAGAAGGATATGAGCAGATCGCCGCACTGTTCTTAAAGACGGCGGAGAATGAAAAGGAGCACGCAAAGCTCTGGTTCAAGGAGTTAGAGGGCATCGGTTCCACCGCGGAGAACCTGCAGGCTGCAGCGGAGGGGGAGAACTACGAGTGGACGGATATGTACGAGGAGTTTGCCCGGACCGCAGAGGAAGAGGGATTCCCGGAGCTGGCAGCGAAG
>JAFYFY010000040.1 GCA_017543485.1 Lachnospiraceae bacterium
GCTTCATCGGATGACCCCGATGGAATATCATGCAGCATTTGCAGTAGCAGCATAAAGAATACCGCCAGCTGATTCATTCCTCAACTGACGGTATCCAATCACTTATTATTTTTCACTGTCCCCTTGACGGGTAGCACACCACACTCCTATGTCCCTGCGGGAGGCTCTTTTTGTCATTCGCTACAGCCTGCTCAGCAGTCCTGAAAGGCCCTCCGACTGATAGATGCCTCGATAATAGGCAACCTCGTCCGCGATCACGGCATCGATGGCCCGCATACTCAGAAGCTCCACCGGCGCCCGGTCATCCGTCATCAGATATCCCCCGGGGATATGCGTCTCCAGAGACGGACAGACCCGCTGTTCCAGGAAATCTGCCAGCTGCGCTGCCCCCGGGGAGGCTCCTGCCGTATTCAGCGCTTCCACGCCATGCATGAGCCGCTCCCGCAGATCTCCGCCGCAGCCCGCAAAGAGCTCCCGGTTGGTGTTGCCTGCCACATCCACAGTGAGCACCTCCGGAAAGACATCGGCGATGGTATCCGCCAGATATTCATTGATGTTTCCCTCCGTTCGCCCACGCAGGTTCATATTGACCACCATCACCCCCTCCGGGGACAGATGCTCCCGCACCAGCGTAAAAAACTCCCTGCTGGCCATCTGAAACGGAATGGTGATATCCTGATAGGCATCCACCATGATCACATCGTAGCAGTCCTCCACGGCAGCCAGAAACGCCCGTCCGTCATAGGTGACCACCGGGATCTCCTCCGGGAGGCCGAAATATTTCCCTGCCAGTGCCGTGATCCCCTCGTCGATCTCCACCCCCGTGATCCGGGCTTCCGGGGCAAAACGCCTCAGCTGAACGGCGTAGGTCCCGGTCCCCATGCCCAGGATGAGGACCCGCAGCGGCTCCTGCGATGCCTCCTCCTCAGGCAGCGCTGCCGGTGTCATCAAGGGTGCCGCAAGCGCGTAATCATAGTACATTCCCGTGAGGGCATCCTCCTTCACATAGACGGACTGGACCCCGAAGAGGACATTGGTGGACAAAATGACGCTCCTGTCATTCTCACTGACCTGCAGATAATTGTAGATGGATTCTCCCTCATAGACCAGGTCATCCTTCCAGAAGGCAAAGCTGCTGTCTGCCCCCAGCGCCGCGCAAAGGACGATCAGCAGTCCCGCGGTCCCGGTCTTTGCCATCTCCTTTCCCGCACCGGCCCTGCGCTCCCTGGCTCTTCCCACAAAAAACATGGCGGAGAGGACGAAGAGGATCCCGGCGAAGATCAGGAAGGTCACGGCAGTCCCCACACTGGGGATCGTGACAAAGGTGGGGACAAAGGTCCCGATGATGCTGCCGATGGTGTTGGCTGCCCCAAGGCGTCCCACGATGCTGGCATTGTCCTCCAGGCCCTCCATGGTGGCCTTCACCAGGCAGGGCGTCACCGTCCCCAGGAGAAAGAGCGGGAACACAAAGATCAGCATGCAGGCCGCAAAGGCCGCCCAGATCAGATAGTTGGTGTTCACGGAGAGGATGATGACCCCGGAGATCCCCAGGATCAGGTATTTCCCGAGAAAGGGAATGGCGGCGATCCAGACCGCCGCAATGAGGATCCTGCGGTAGAGCGCCGCGGGATCGGGAGAGCGGTCCGCCCGCTTACCGCCGTACAGATTCCCCAGGGCCATGGCGATCATGATGGTCCCGATGATGATGGTCCACACGATCTGCGAGGAGGAGAAATACGGGGCCAGAAGCCTGCTGGCTCCCAGCTCCACCGCCATCACGCTCATGCCGGCAAAAAACTCCGTCAGATACAGATACCATTTTCTGGTGAGTAGTCGATCCTTCAATGCCTTTGATCCTTTCCATACGTTCCTTTGTTTGTGATCGGTGCCCTTCCGCGCAGCTTCCTCAGGCTCCTCCGTTCTTCCGCACCGTCCTCCGGCCTCCGGCGCCCATCCCTGCCTCTGTGTCCTTCACCCGTTCCATCCGGTAGAACCGGTTGGTAAAGGGGATGGTATATCGGGTAAACCTTCGGTAATCCGAAAGCCGGATCCGGTAGAGCTCCCCCCAGGAGGCCACCCGCATCCAGGTGTCCTCTCCCTGCCCCTCCAGCCCCAGCAGGGTCATGTAGTGGGCCTTGATGGATTTTTCGCTCACGGTCCCCTTGGCAGGATAAAGGGGCAGGCGCTTCTTTCGCCAGAGCACCGGCACTGTGGGACCTGCGGCAAAAATGACCGGGATGTCATTTTTTAGCATCTCTTCCAGCGCCTCCCGGTTCCCGGCTCCCACCATGCCCCGCATACGGTAGGGAATGCGGTTCCTGCGGAAAAAGAGATTCAC
>JAFYFY010000041.1 GCA_017543485.1 Lachnospiraceae bacterium
CGAAGGCGCGCGCGAACCACGCTGAGGAGGTGGGATGAAGGTCCTCTGCATAGTGACGATCCCCCGAAGCTCCGTCTCCGCGCCGCCGGGGATGTCCCAGCCAAACCAGGGGATGACAAAGGCTGTATTTTTCAAGGTTTCTTCAACGCCTCCAATTCCGTCCGCAGGGCGGTGACTTCCTCCTGCAGGCGCCCGATCTCCGCGGCCTGCTTTTCCATCAGCGCCGTGGCGGCGCAGTTGTATCTGTTCTGGTGCTGAAAGGCGGGGTGGACGCTAAAGAGGGTCAGCCTGCTGATCATCTTCTGCACCGCCCGCTTTACCGGGTTCGCCGTTTTCGGAAGTTCGACCGGATTGCGCTCCAAGTCGTGAAGCCGGTCCAGCTCCCGTTCGAAATCGGCACTGTCCGCCTCGTCCAGGTTTGCGATCCGCTTCGCCTCCGCCATCTGGGCGGGGGTGTGGCCGGCCCGGAGGACGGACTCCCGAAGGGACTCTTCGATTTTGGCGGTTTCAGCCTGTTCCATACATGCTCCCGGGAAAAAAGAAAAACGCGGGGGCGGCTGCGGAGGATGGGAAAACCCCGATCCGCCGCAGCCGTCACCCCTTGTGCTTTCGGTTTACTTTCTGATGAGGCCGTAGGACTGCAGGATCCCGGTAAACTCAGGGGAGTTTCCGAAGCCCTGGACCACCTGCTCTCTGGTCATGCCGTCTGCCATGCACTGCTTCCAGAAGGCGATGCCGTCTGCCTCAGGCTCCCGGTCCATCAGGGCGTGGTAGCAGTCCGTCAGGAAGTCATCGATGCTCTTATCCGCATCCACATACTCCGGGGCCTTAAAGAACCCTTCCGTCGCCACCTCATAGGCCGTGATCTGGCGCGCCACGATGGCATCGGACCAGAACTTCACGCCGTCTGCCTCTGCAGCTCTGTGGAGGATCTGGTTGTACAGGCGGGTCACATAGGCTTCCACCTTGGTGCGGTCCACATAGAGGTTTGCATCGCTGGTCTCGTTGTCAGCAGCGGTGAGGGTGATCTCTCCTCTGGGGATGCCGTAGGTTGCGCAGATATCGGAGAATTCCTGAGAGCCCGCAAAGCCTGCCAGGACCCACTTGCGGCTGTAGCCCATCTCCAGCATCTGGGTCCAGAAGGCGTATCCTTCCGGATCCACCAGGCGGCTTCTGCCGTCGCCGAAGAACGCGGGATACAGGCGATCCAGGAAGTTGTCATTGTTCAGGTTTGCGTTCAGGAATTCCTGGGACTCCAGCACGAAGAACTTCGCGCAGTCCGCAGCGGTGCTGGTGCCGTCCAGGATCAGTCCGCTCCAGAAGGCCAGTCCGCCTGCCTCCACCTCTCTGTCCAGGATGCAGGTGTACATCCGGCTGACGAAGGCTTCCACCATAGCCTTTCTCTCCTCTTCGGAGCGGCTGGTGGCCTGGCTCATGTCAAATCCGGGATAGGCGTTGAGGACCACGGTATTGCCATTGGTGTCACGGACAAAGAGCGCCACCTCGTCGGTTGCGGTGCTCGGATAGGTGACGGCGACTTCCGCTCTCTCGGAGACGGTGCCCGGGCGAAGCTCGAAGGTGCCGTCCGCGTTTCGAGTGACCGCTCCGGCCGATGCAGGCACGGCACCGTCCACAGTGGCCACGGCGCCGGCCTCGGTGAGGCCGATGTTTACATCCACCAGCCGGAAGTTCCCCAGATCGCCGAAGTTCTCGGCGTTATGATAGAACGCGTTCTTTTCATAGCTTTCGGAGAACGTTTCCATGCCGGTCACCAGGGCCTGTACATTCCGGGCATAGACCTTGCTGTCGATGTTCATGATGGCCAGTGCGCCGTACTCCTGAATGACGGAGTCGCTCAGATGAAGCTCCGATCCGCTCAGGACCTGGATGCCGATGCCGTTATGGGTCTCGGTGGCGTCGTTGCTCCTGGTATCCCGATAGAGCTCGTTCCCCGATGCTTCCTTTACGATGGCGCCGCTCATGGACCAGCCGTACGCGCCGGTGTTGGCGATGGTGTTGCCGTTCGCCTTCTCCACGGTGGATTCGTGGATAAAGAGGCCGATGCCGCCGGGAGACAGGATCCTGTTATCGTTCAGCTCTGCAATGATGGCTCCGGTGACATTGATGCCGTAGCTGGCGGCCTCATTCACCTGGTTCCCCTTGATGGTCGCACGCTGGATGGTCTCCTGGGTGCCCTGGATGGCGATGCCGACGGAAGCGCCCTCCACGCCGTTGCCGCTGATCAGGGTATCCTGTGCGCCCTTGGCCACAGTGATGCCCTCGCCGGCTGCGTTTGCCACGTAATTATCGATCACCTGGGTATTGGTGGCACCCTCGTAGATCTGGATGCCGTGGTTTGCGGTGTTCAGGACGTGGTTTTCCTTCACCACGGTGTTTGCACTCTGTCTGGAGACGATGATGCCGTCACCGTCATTGGCTTTTCCGTTGGCATGGTAGACGGTGTCCACGTTGTTCTGCTGAAGGGTCACACCGCTGCATCCGAATACGATGATGCCGTGGGGCAGCGAGGCCGTAGGGGACATGCCGGCTTCCTTGACCAGATTGTGCCTGATCAGGGACCCTGTGTCTCCGTCCGCCAGAATGCCCACGGACCCCACCTTGGTGATCTCGTTGTCAATGACCTGGCAATTGGATGTGTTTTTGAGCAGGATGCCGCTGTCCAGGGAGATGTCATGGATCTTGTTTTCCTTTACGATGACTCCCGAGGCGCCTTCGATGACGATGCCGGTGGCCCCCTTGGTGGTGATATCATTTCCCACGATGGTGGCGGAAGTGATCTGAAGGTTTACATAGATGCCGTCCGATACGGTATTTCCCTCCAGAACGACCCCGTTGGCGTTTTCCGTCACCAGGATCTTCTCACAGGTGCAGTTTTTCACCGTCACATTGGGTTTGATGATCACCAGGGTATCCGTGGCTGCCGTGCCGCCGTTTAAGTCAGCCTGCACGTAGACCTCGGCCGATTTGGTGACCTCCATAAGGTCCATCTGCGCAGCCCGGGCAGGGACCGTGATCCCCCCTACCGCAAGTGCAAAGATCCCGGCTCCCACAGCCAGTCTTCTCTGCCACTGCCGCAATCCGTTTCTTTTCATTCGCAGTACCTCCTCCCATATGATGTAAGAATGCTCTCCGCCTGTTTGACGGAGCGTTTCTATTATACAATATAAGGGGCTGTTCTTCAAGGAAACTGTTCCTCAGGGAAGCCGTTTTTTCAGGCTTTCCAGTTCCCTTTGCTGTGCTTCCAGAAGAGCCTGCTGGCGCTCGATCCGTTCATTTAAGGCCCGGATGGCATTGGCCGTCTCCAGGTTGTAGGCGTTCTGGGCGTTGGACATGGCCTCCATGGGGCTTTTCACCACCTTGGAGACGAAGGTCTTCACCGCTTTTCCGAAGGGGATATGGGAGTCCGTCACGATCTCCAGCTTGTGGGTGCCGTGGGTCTCCAGGCGTCTGAGTCTGCACTCGGTCTCGTAGGAGACCTCATCGGGGTAGTCCTCCCGGCGCACCCCCAGAACGGCCTCCTCCAGCGGGGGAATTGGCTTGGATGTGTTCATGGGCTGCTCCTTTACAGGCGGATGAGGCCGTAGCTTTGCAGGATGCCGCGGAATTCCAGGGAATTCCCGAAGCCTTTTTCGATGACCTGCATCCGGGTCATATGCTTACTGGAAAGCTCGCTCATCCAATAGGCGACGCCTTCGGAATCCGCCGCGGGGTCGCGTCCCAGCAGGGCCCAGTAAAGGGTCTCCACAAACTCCCGGTCGGAGGTGTTTTTCTTTTTGTACTCGTCCGAGAAAAAGAACCCGTCGATGGCCACCTTGGCCGCGGAGATCTCCCGCTTGCAGATGCGATCGGTCCAGTACTTTTTGCCGTCTGTTTCGGCGGTGCGGTGCAGGACTTCATTGTAGAGGCGCTCCACGTAAGCCTCCACCTGCGCCCGGTCCACATAGAGGTTTGCATCACTGGGGACCTTGTCCGCATTCTCCAGCTTCACTTCCCCCCTGGGGATGCCGTAGGAAGCGCAGAGGGCGGTGAACTCCGGAGAGTTTGCAAAGCCCGCCAGGACGTATTTGCGGCTGTATCCCTGATCCAGGATGGTGGTCCAGAAGGCGTACCCTTCCGGATCGGATGCGGGGGTGCGCTCCTCGCCGAAGAAGGTCTTGTAGAGCCGCTCCAGGAAGACGGCGTTATTCACATTGTAGCGGGTCATCTCCTCCCCCAGAACGAAGGTCTTCGCGCAGTCCGCGGCCACCAGTTTTCCCTCCAGAAGGCCGTTCATCCAGTAGTTCAGGCCCTCCATCTCCGCTTCCCGGTTTAAGATGATGGTGTACATCCGGCGGACAAAGGCCTCCACCTTTTTGCGCTGTTCCACGGTGATGTAGTTCTCCGGGTGGTTCAGGTCGAAGCCGGGATCCGCGTTAAAGATCACGGCATTTCCGTTGATGTCCTTCACAAAGACGATGACTTCCTCCGGATCCGCGTGCTGGTAGCTGACGGTGAACCGTCCGTCGCTGCCGGTGGTGGTGGTGTAGACGTTCTTTTTCACCACGGCGCCTGCCTTGCAGTTTCCGTACTGGCTGGCTCCGGATGCGGTCTGCTCTCCCACGGTGAGGGTCCGGACCGCAAAGGATTCCATGGTGCCGGAGTGGCTTCCCTCCACGTGATAGGCCTCGGCGGCGGTGCCCTGGAACAGGGTGGCATCGTCCACCATGACCTGGTTGTTCTTTGCATTTACGGTGCTGTCACTGTTGGAGATGCCGTGGCAGCCGAAGTTACAGACGAAGTTCTCCTCCACCGCAGCCTTGGAGGCGCCGGTAAAGAGCATGCCGATACCGGTGGCGGTGGTGCTGTTTCGCTTTGTCTGATAGAAGGTATTGCCGGTGACGGATCCCGCATCCGTCATGTAGACACGAAGGGCCGGGCCGCCGCAGTCCCCTGCGGTATTGCCCTTCACGGAAGAGGCTGTGGCAGTGACGAGATCGATGCAGGCATCCGTGGTATCGGAGATGGTGTTATTCTCTACGGAGACCGCGGCGCCCTCCAGGACGCTGCTGCCCGCGGTGACCTTGGTCCCGTCTGCCAGGATACCGATGGCGGTCTCGGAGATGTGATTCCCGGTGAGGGCCGCCTGTGCCCCGGCCCGGACGGTGATGCCGGAGGGGCCGGTCTTGGTGATCTGGTTGTCGCTGACCTTGATCTCCTTGCTGCCGTTTGCCACCAGGATCCCTTCGCCCGCCGCGCCGGTGATCTGGTTGTTGGCGATCTGGAGGCCGGTGCAGCCGGTGAGGATCACGGCGGAGGCGATGCCTGCGGAGCCCTTCACGTCGGTGATGATGTTGGCACTGACGGTGGTGTTCCTGCAGTCCTCCAGCTTGATGCCGTGGGCCAGGTTGGCCGCAGCGGACTGTCCGGATCCCAGGATCTGGTTGGCTCCCACATTGGATCCGGTGTCGGCGTAGAGGTAGATCCCCATCTGGGCGCTGGCGCCAATCTTGTTCCCGCTGACATTGCAGCCGCTGGTGCCTCTGGTGAGGGAGATGGCCGCGTCGCCGCCGGTGCCGTTAATGGTATTGTTGCTCACGGTGATCCCTGCCGCGCCGGTGATGGTGATGGCCTTCCCCGCCGTGGCGTTTATGGCATTTCCTTCGATGCGGCCGCCGTTTACGCCGTTGTAGACGGTGATGCCGTCGCCGGTGACGGCATTGACGGTATTCGCCAGGAGCATGGCGCCGTCTGCTCCCACGATGATGCCGCCGCAGGTGCAGTTTTTCACGGTGACGTTCTTCGCACGGATGTCGATGATATCGGTGGTGGAGAGGTTGCTGATCTCCGCTCCGTCGGTGGTGACGGGGTAGTAGGCTTTGCCGTCGATGACAACCACTTCAAAATCCGCCGCTTTCTCCGCATCCGCATAGGCAGCCTCATCCGCTGCAAGGCCCGCATCAGCCGGATCGTAATCCTCCGGGGCGATGGGGGCCGCCAGCTCCGGTGCGTCGTACTCCGCTGCCAGCGCAGGGATGGCCGGGCCGGTGGCGGAGATGGCCAGGGCCATGGAGGCCGCCAGAAGCCTGGTGCAGGTAGTTTTCTTTTTCTTTTTCATTCCGGGACTCCTCTTTTGCTGTTTCTATATCTTGTGCCCGCAACACTTGGTTTTGGGCAGATTTTCATACATCTTGTATCATACTATAACTGCGTCTTTGTTTCAATCCTTTTTGGAAATCCAAAGGGGTCCGGAGCGTCCCCGCCGGCGGCTATTGTGACCCGCCGGGGATCTGTGCTACAATGGGGAGCAGTGAGGTGACTATGGCTTTCAATTCAGCGATTTTCCTGTTTGGGTTCCTGCCGATCTCGGTCCTGGGTAATCTGGCGATCAAAGAGAAATATCGAAATCTGTGGCTGGTGCTATGCAGCCTGTTTTTTTATGCCTGGACGCAGCCGCAGTTTTTGTGGCTCCTGCTGACGGTGGTGGCCGTGGATTATGTGAGCGGGATCCTGATGGAAAGAGGCAAGGCGTCGAAGCTCATCCTCTTTCTATCCGTTCTGGGCAATCTCGCGGGACTGCTGTATTTTAAGTACTTTGATTTTCTCATCGGGCTGGTGGCCCGCTTTGGTCACCGGAATCTCCAGCTTCTGCACCTGCTCCTGCCCATGGGCATCTCCTTTTACACCTTCAAGGGCATCTCCTATTTGGCGGATGTCTATATGAAAAGGACTCCGGCGGAAAAGAATCTCCTGAATTTCACTGCCTATATGGTCCTCTTTCCCCAGATCCTGTCCGGGCCAATCGACTCCTACGGGAAGCTCGCCCCGGCGCTGCGGGACCGAAAGCTGAGTGCCGACCAGTTCAGCGAAGGCGCGAAGCGCTTCATCCTGGGCCTTTCCCAGAAGATGCTCTTTGCCAATACCCTGGGCGTCATCGTCGATGATCTCTGGGAATGCGGGGCCGGGTCTCTCTCCTGGGAATGTGCCTGGCTCGGCAGCATCGCCTATTCCCTGCAGATCTATTTTGACTTTGCGGGGTACACGGGCATGGCCATCGGCGTCGGAAAAATGCTGGGCTTTGAATTCTCGGAAAACTTTGACTATCCCTATCTTTCGAAGAGCATCACCGAATTCTGGAGACGGTGGCATATCACCCTGGGAGAATGGTTTAAGAAATATGTCTATATCCCCCTTGGCGGAAACCGGGGCTCCGCCCTTCGTGTCTACCTCAATCTCGGGATCGTCTTTCTCCTTACCGGCATCTGGCACGGAGCCGCCCTGACCTTTATCTTCTGGGGGCTTTTCCACGGCTTCTTCCGCCTTCTGGAGAAATTCCTGAAGGACCGAAAGCTCCGCCTGCCCCTTCCCTCCCCCGTCATCAGCTTTTTGCAGCATGTGTACTGTCTCTTCGTGCTGAACATCGGGTGGGTCTTCTTCCGGGCACCGGGCTTTCAGATCGCGCTGTCCTATCTCAAAGCGATGCTCGGGAGGATGAGCCTGGCGCCCTGCGGCGTCTCCGTGTGGGAGTATCTGGACAGATGGAACGGATGCATCCTGCTCCTGGCGATCCTCTTTGCCACTCCGCTTCCGAAAAACCTTGTACGGAAGCTGGGCCAAAAACTGGATCCCCGGGTCTGCATCATCGCAAAAGACCTGTTTTTCCTCCTGCTGCTCCTCCTCTCGGCCACAGAGGTCGTTACCGGCACCTATCAGACCTTTATCTATTTCCAGTTCTGACGAAAGAAACGGGAAGCAAACGATATGTTTATGAAACTCGAAAAAGCGATCTTCAGTACGGTATTTCTCCTTCTGCTCTTTCTCCCCCTCTTCCTGGCGGACCGAAGGGAGAACACGGTGTCCGCCGAGGAAAGAAGGAGCCTGGCCGCCCCTGCGCGGTACTACCGGGAGGACGGAACCCGCAATCCGAATTACCTGGCCGATGTCGAAACCTGGTATAACGACCATCTCGGGCTCCGCGATCTGATGGTCAGGGCAAACGGAAAGCTCAAATACTATGTCTTCGGGAAGCTCAACTCCATGCGCCTCGGGGCTCATGGGGAATTAGCCCCTTTCTACTCCCGCCTGGATTATCAGCACCGAAACCTCTTCAGCGAAGAGGAGGTCCGTGCCGTCACCGAGGCCTACCAGTCGATCTTTGAGTGTCTGGATGCCCAGGGGGTACAGGTTTATTACATGCAGTGCTGGGACAAGCACTCAATCTACCCGGAGCAATATACGGATACCCTTCAGGTCTTCGGGGATGTCTCCAGGACCGACCAGATCGAACAGGCCCTGATCTCGGGAACGGGTATGGATGTCGTCTCCATCAAGGACCGTATGATCAGCCTCAAGGATCGGTATACCCTCTACGGCACCTGGGCGGATCCCTGGCACTGGGTGCCCCGCGGGGCCTTTGTGGGATACACGGAGCTAATCCGGGAGATCAATGCAAGAAACAACGGGAAATACAGAGAATTAACGGAAGCGGATTTCAACATTGAGATCAGGGACATCGGATTGAACTACTATGGCGGGATCCACCGGCCGGATGAGGAAGAAGTATTCGAGCTAAAAGAGTCCCACTGCTGCATCCTCCCGGAGAAACTGATCTACCTCCCCGAGGCAGGTCACCTGCAGCATGCGACCTATTTTGAGAATCACAGCGTGGACAACGAGGACACCCTGCTCATTGTGGGGGACAGCTATTTCCATGATTTCCATGTGATGGATTATCTGGCGGAGAGCTTTCATACCACGATCCTCTTTAACGGGGATTCCATGACCTGGGATACGCTCCTGAAGATCTTCGCAGCGTACAAGCCCGATCTCGTGGTCATTGAGAATGCAGAGCGGTGCAATTACAGATTTGAAGAGATCATAGCCGTCACGGACGACCTGCAGCGCAAAAGATATCCCATGGGCGAAGAGATCCATTTCTGCCGGGAGGGGATCACTTCGGATGAATACCCTTCCGAAAACTACATCCTGAGCGGTTTTTCCCCGAAGGAAGACGGGTTCACCCGGACATCGGGAAAAGAAGCAAACCTCTTTTTCTATGCCGATGGATTTGAGCCGGGGAAACGTACCACCCTCCGGATCGATGTCAAAGAGATATTCGGCGACACACAGTCCGTAAAGATCCTCTTAAACAGAGCGTGCATCTATGACGCGGAGCTCACCTCCGCCGGCACCCTCGAAGCAGATTTTCCGATGCCGGATACGCAAATGCTCTCTCTGACGATCCTTCTGGAGGATGCCGTCTCCCCCTTTGAAACGGGGGCGGGTACGGATCTGCGGGAGCTGGCCCTGCAGATCACGGGTCTGCAGATCGCGCAGTAACGCGCTTTGGATCACCGGCTCCGCACCAGCTCCGCAAATCGGTCCCCTCTGTCCTCAAAATTCTTAAAATACCCATAGGAAGCTGCCGCGGGGGAGAGTACACACCCCTCTCCCGGGGGCGTGAGTCTGCGGGCCGCTTCCACCGCCTCTGCCAGATCTTTGCACAGGGTGACATTGGCAGGAAGGCTCCGGGTCCCGTCGGATGCGGGATCCGCGATGACGCCCTGCTCCAGTCTGGCACCGCTCCCCTGCAGCTCCGACGCGATGCGCTGCCCGGAGGCATACATGCAGATAAAGCGAAGATCCGAGCGCTCCCGGATAAAGGCCTTTAGCGGCTCATAGGAGATGCCACGGTCCATGCCCCCGATGAGGAGGGTGCGGACCTTCGGGATGCTCTCCGCCGCGCTGATGGCCGCCTCGGGGATGGTGGAGATGGAATCGTCATACCAGTCGATGCCGTCATAGGTGCCCAGGGGCTGCACGCGGTGCGGCAGGGACTCAAACTGTGCCAGCGCCGCACAGACTGCCTCATCCGCCAGTCCATACACCTCATGGCAGATGCGGCGGACGAACAGGGCATTCAGCTGATTGTGCTCGCCGTAGAGCTTTAAGGGGGTGCGGGGCCAGAGTCCCGCGGATTCTCCGTTTTCCTCCGCGGTCTCCGGTGCGTCCAAAGGCTCCGGGAACCGGGGCATCAGCTCCTTTTCCCGCACGATGCGCTGCACCGCGGTGCCCTCGATGGGGGGAACGTTCTCGCCGATGTAAGCCACATCCCCGGGGTGCTGGCAGGAGACGATATGGGCCTTGGCCCGAAAATACGCCTCCATGCTGCCGTAGTAGTCCAGATGCTCCTCGTAGAGGTTTAAGAACACCGCCACATGGGGCGCGGTACGGGCGTGGCGCAGCTGATGGCAGCTCATCTCGTAGACGATGAGGGTATCCTCCTCCACATCCCCGAAAAAGTCCAGGCAGGGCAGGCCGATATTTCCCACCAGCAACGCCTTGCGGCCCGTGGTCTTTTGCAGCGCCGCCGTAAGCATGGAAGCCGTGGTGCTCTTTCCCTTGGTTCCGGTGACCCCGATGGTCCGGTCCCGGAAGGCGGACAAAAACAGCTCCGTCTGGGAGGTCAGCTTCTCCGTGATCTCCTGGGCCGCGCCCTTGGCCAGGCGCTCATCCGGCATCCAGGCGATGCCGGGGCTTTTGATGATCAGGTCCCAGCTCCCGCCGCCGTCCGCGGCCATATCATCCGGGGTGCCCTCGTAGATCTCCACCGAAGCGGGATGGCACCAGGTCCGGAGGAACTCTTCCGTGGAGCGTCCCTCCCGGCCGTAGCCCCAGATGCAGATGTTTTTGCCGTTTAAGGATTCGATGACGCTTTGTCTGTTGTCCATGCGTGTTCTCCTGTATCTGACCGGTCTGTTGGTCTGTTGTCCAATTACTTCTCCCGCATCGCCTCCCGGAGTCTCTCCAGGGCCGGCGCCGGCACCTGATGCTCCCCGCACCACGCTGTCAGGATCTGCCGGATATCCGGATTTTTCCCGATCCTCTGGGACTCCGCCATCTGCCGGATCTGGTACTCATACCGGTCCGTCAAAAGGCTCCGCCCGCCCTTTCGCACATACTCCGTCAGGCAGGCCATCACCTCCGCCCGGGTCCCCACGCACTCGAAGGGCTTATTTTCCTCGATGCCGCACAGGGCCCGGAAGTCCGCATCCAGGGACTCCTTGTCCAGAAGCTTTTCCCCGAAGATCTCCTGCAGCGCTTCCTCCGTGAGGAAGGGGCTGAGGATGATATTGACAAAAAGGCATTTCGGGCAGTTGCAGCACCAGATCCCCTCCTTGCTCCCCCGGTTGCAGCTCCGAAAGACCCGGTGGTAGGCTTTGTAACGGGCAAAAAGCGCCGCGATCTGAAGCTCTGTCAGGGGCCGGAGCAGGCTGTAGTAGCGGATGTCCGAATCCGTCAGGCTCCGGAAGTATTCCATGAAATCCCGCTCAAACTCAAAGCTCTTGGAATATTGATGGTTCACCTTGCTCCCCGGCACCGTGGACTCATTGGCGCTGTTTTCATTGGAGAGGGCGATCTGCGCCTTTCCGGTGAGGTACGCCGCGATGACGCCGGAGAAGGCCACCACTGCGGAGAAGGGGATGTGCCCGTTCAGGTACCCCTGGGCGTTCAGCTCCAGGATCTTTTTGTCCAGGATCCGGCGGGCGATGTAGGTGCCCTCCTTGTGGGAGCAGGCGTCTATCACATTCCGGGTGGTGTCGTTTCCGTTGATGACGTAGGTGGTGATGGGCTCCCCCTTCAGGACCTCCAGGCTCACCACGGAGTCTTTGCCGCCCCCCACGGGTACCAGATACCCGGCGTAGGAGGAGGGGTCGTGGAGAGGGGAACGCTCCGGGAGATCCCCGGCGGGAACGATAGCCGGAGCAGGGGCTGCGTTGGCCGGATCGGGGACGCCGGCGGCAAGGTTCCGGAAGCTCACCAGATCCTCCTGGGTCGTCTCGATACCGTTCACATAGAGAAACTCCCCCAGTCCGTGAAAGTAGAGCTTCTTCCACCAGGCCTGCTGCCAGGGAGTCAGGGAACCGCACCGGATCTCCACGCTCCCCGGGCACACGGTCTTGTAATAGCTGATGGTCTCCGTCATCCCCAGGGAGAACAGAAGCCGTTTTAACACCGTATCCTCCCCGGTCTGCGTCCCCAGCCGGGCCTTTTCCTCCGCGGCCTTCGTGGGCAGCGGGAATTCCCAGCGGGAGCGAAACTCCGTAAGGCCGGGGATCTCGAAATGATAGATCACATGGAGAGTCCCCTCCCGGATGTCCGTTTCAAAATCCCGGTAGACAAAAGAGGGATAGGTTTTTCTGTAAGTGATAAAGTCTTCGTTTCTCATTTTTTCTCAGAATCTTCTGTTCCGGAGCTGCAGGCAGATCCCGCTCCATTAGAACCGGAAATACAGGAAGGGACTGTAGCCGCTTCCCACCATATAGCAGATGGCCAGAACAAACAAAAGAAGGATCGCCAGGTCCCGGGCAAATCTCCTGCCTTCGGTGGCCTGCAGGGCGTTTCGGACCCGGTTCCAGGGCAGGCTAAAGAGGATCCCTGCTGCCAGGCACGCCGCGTACTCCCGGTTCATCACAAAGGCGAAATGCACCCCATCCCGCCCTGCGGGGGTCACCATACTCTTTAGATACGCCAGGGCGTCATGCAGGGTATCCGCCCGGAAAAAGACCCAGCCGATCACCACCACAAGCAGCACATACAGATGCCGGATCACTCCGGGGACCCGGCCGGAAAAGTGCCGTGCCGCCAGTCTCTCCAACAGGATGAACACCGCATAGTAAAGCCCCCACACGATGAAGTTAAAGCTGGCGCCGTGCCAAAGCCCCGTCAGGAAGAAGACGATGAGGTAGTTTACGCAGGTGCGAGCCTCGCCCTTTCGGCTTCCCCCCAGGGGGATGTAGAGATAGTCCTTAAACCAGGATCCCAGGGAAATGTGCCATCTGCGCCAGAACTCCCGGATGGATCCGGAGATGTAAGGGTAGTCGAAGTTTTCCAGAAAATCAAAGCCAAAGAGCTTCCCCAGGCCGATGGCCATATCGGAATAGCCGCTGAAGTCAAAGTAGATCTGCAGGGTAAAGGCCACGGCCCCCGCCCAGCTCAGCCACACAGAGGGCCAGGCACCGGAAAAGGCCGTATCCGCCAGCCCCGCCAGCCGGTCCGCCAGCAGCACTTTTTTGGCAAATCCCATGGCAAAGCGCACCGCGCCCTCTCTGGCCTTGTCCGCAGTCACCTGCCGGTGTGCGATCTGTTTTTCGATGTCCGTGTAGCGGACGATGGGCCCCGCGATGAGCTGCGGGAACAGGGAGATATACAGTCCCAGGCTCAGGACGTTTCGCTGCACCCCGGCCCGTCCCCGGTACACATCGATCACATAGGACATGATCTGGAAGGTATAAAAGGAGATGCCGATGGGCAGCGCGATCTGTGCAAAATGCCCGTGTCCCGTGAGCCGGTGCAGGATCTCCACCGCGAAGTTCAGGTACTTGAAGAAAAAGAGCACCCCCAGGTTGTAGGCCACCGCCAGGATCAGGAACACATGCCGGGATGCGTCTTTTCGGCTCACCAGAAATCCGAAGGCATAGTTGATCAGGATGGAGGCCATCATGAGAAGCACCGTCCGGGGCTCCCCCCATGCGTAGAACAGAAGGGACGCCAAAAGGAGCAGCGCATTTTTGTACTTTTCCGCCGCCAGGTAGTAAAGAGCCAGGACCACCGGCAGGAAGAGAAACAGGAAGACGGAAGAAGAAAATACCATTATCTGGGCCCTCCCACATATTCCAGGCGAAGCGCCAGCTGTCTGTCGTCCTCTCCCTCGCCCACCTCACAGGGTGAAAACTCCTCCGAGCAGTAAAACTCCACGCTGTATCCGCCGCAGACGGGGTCCCCCACTTCCTCCGGAGTCAGGATCAGGGTCTCGTATTGCTCCCCCCGGTAGGTCCGGTCCGCCACTTTCCTTCCGTTTACGTAGATCTGCACTGTATCCTCCGGATAGAGGAAAAAGATCTCCCCGGGCACCAGATAGGTGATCTCCATGCCCTTTTCCGGGATCTCCCCCTCCCGGATCCGGATGCCTGCCCGGGGTTGGATCCAGGAATAGCCCAGCTCTTTTTTATAAAACCCCTTGGCGCAGGTTAAGTCCGGGCGGCTCATGAGCGCGCCGTCGAAGCTTTCCGCATAATAGGTGCTCTTGGGCTGCGGGACGTAGGTGTCCAGATACGCATCCAGATAGGCGGCAAAGCCATAGGTGGGATGAAGGATCTCCGGCTCCAGCACCTCCATCACCACCACATCGTTTAAGTCCAGGCAGTACTGAAGGTCCAGCCGGGCCCAGTCGTTTTTCAGTAAAGTGTCTTTTCCGTAATCATCCCGCAGGGAATCGCATCTGCTGATAAAGGCGATGCGGTCCTCCGGCAAATTCTCCGCCACGTCGTGCATCAGACCCCAGGCGAAGGAATCCCCCTGAAGCAGGATATCCAAAGCCTCGTATCCCTCTCGCTCCGGCACCTGGGTCAGGTACTCATAATAGGTCAGGTCCGGGTATCCCCATTTGTTCAAAAGGTCATAGATATCGGTATCCCGCCAGTAGGGGACATCACTCTCCTGCGCCGCCCGCAGCTCGAAATTCCGTCCCTCCGTCCCCGTCAGCTCACAGATCTTCTGCAGGATTGCACGGCTGCAGATCTGCTCGTAGGTCCGGGACCAGTGGGTGCCGGTGGGGTAAAAAGCCGGATAGTCCAGCTTCGGGATCAGGTCGTCGCAAAACAGACACGGGACATCCGTCTCCTCCATCAGGGAGCGAAACAGCGCCATGCCGCTTACGGCCTCCGGGGTTTTCAGGGCCGCGTAGTCCCGGGGCATGGTCCCGGGGTACAGGGTGGCCTTTCCGGAAGCGGTATAGACCAGCAGCTTTTTGCCCACCGCCTGAAGCTTACGGTTTATGCTTTCCAGATGCGCTTTCGTTTCCTGCAGCATCTGCTGTTTCCCGGGATCGGAGAAATCATATTCCCCGACGCAGGCAGCCGCATTCAGATAATCGGATCCGAACACATCCCCGGTCTCGCTGATCTCCACATTTCCCACCCGGAACAGGCCGTACCGGAAGGAACCGTAGGTGCGGGTGAGGCACCCCCGGAGGGGCAGCGTCCCGTCAAAGTCCGAGGTAAAGTCACTTTGGAAGGTCCCGTTCCACCAGCTCTCCCCGGTAAATACGGGGGGCTCCGCCTCGTCGGTAAATCCTTCCAGCTCCGCATCCAGGGGGCTGTCCGCCACGGATCTCACCCCCCGCATCACGGGAAAGAGAAAGATCAGGACGAAGAACAGGCACAGGATGCAGTTGTTCGCAAAGCCGTTTTTCAATCGTGTGCTCCGTGTATCATGCCACCGGGAAGTTTAACTGCTCCAGGTAGGCGGTTTCAAATTCGGGCAGAGAGGCCAGGTTCAGGATCCTGGCAGGGGGAAGGGCGGGGGCGGCGGATTGCCCGGCAAATTGCCCGGCAGATTGGCCGGCATATCGTCCGTAGAGGGCTGCCCCCGCCAGGGCCGTATTTCCCCCGGGGACGGCCTTCGCCGCCAGCTCCTCCGGCAGCAGTCCGATCCGCGCCGCATCCGCAGGCTGCAGGTAATACCCAAAGCCCCCCGCCAGAATGACCCGGCTGATCCGCTCCGACCTGACGCCTCTTCGCTCCATCAAGATCTGCGTCCCCGCGGCGATGGCGGCCTTGGCCAGCTGGATAGCCCGGATCTGGGGCTGGGTCACGGTGAGCCCCCCTACGGTGATGCCGGCCTCAAAGTACGGATCCCGCAAAAGCCCCGTCTCATCCACATATCCGCGCCGCAGTAGCTCCGCAGTCAAGTGTACCATATCCGCACCGAAAATGCCACGGTTCGGGCCGCCTTCAAAGGCCGGTCCCGCCGCGGTGGCACACCCCAGGATCCCCTCCCGGTTCCCCAGGAGGATCTCTCCGTTGGTCCCCAGGTCGATGAGAAGCTGCAGCTCCTCCCGCTCTCCCATGCCGCAGGCCAGGGCTCCGGCGTAGAGGTCGCTGCCCACAAAGGCGGAGAAGCCCGGGAGGAGGATCCCGCGGATCTCCGGGATCGTCCTGGATCCGGTAGTGTCCGGGTCTGTGTTTTCGGATGCCCGGTCTGCAGGATTGCCGGAACCCTCCTGGGAGATGCCGGTATCCCGTGACAGAAGCAGGCTTCCGCCATTTAAATGGCTCGCGTGAAAGGGGGCCTCCCCCAGCTCCGTGGGGTCATGCCCCAGGAGAAGATAGGACATGGTGGTGTTGGCGGCGATGTACAGATTTCCGCAGCCGTCCTTCGTCTCCCGGAGATCTTCCTCCCGGCCTGTCCGGGAAGGGGCGTAGAACTGCCAAGTGCCCTCTTCCGGGGCAGGGCCTGAGAGAGCCTCCAAGCCCTCCGCCAGAACCTCCCGCACGCTCTCCCGCATGATCCGGGCCTTCTCCGGGTCCTTCGCCGCCTGGATCCGGGACAGCACATCCGCGCCGAAGCGCACCTGAGGATTCACCCGGGTGAAGCTTTGCAGGATCTGCCCAGCCCCGGAGATCCGCGCCATGGCGATGGTGGTGGTGCCCACATCGGCTGCCAGAAGCTCCCCCGCGCCCCCGTCTCCCGCCGGAGCAGACACGCTCTCCCCCCAGCCGAAGATGCTCTCCGTTACGATATGCAGTTGTTCGGCCCTGCTGCCTGGGAAGCATTTTCCGCATCCCGTGCAGACAGTGCAGAGGGTTCCTTGAGCATTCATCTCATTCAAATTTTAGAATTTGTTCGACCCAGTGGATTGTTTTCCTATGTTTTGATGCACGCGAGGTGCTGCCTAAACGGTGGCGGTTAGCCCTTCTGTAACTGTAAACCCTGAGCAATCCCTGGTGACAGGGAGGAGTCACGTTAAGGGAAATACGGAGATTGCATTTTATAGGATAATCCCTTGAATGTCAAACCCCGGCGTGCGGTGCAGGATGCGTCAAATGTATTCCAGGATAGACTGAATGCTGTCCAATACCATCAGGAGTTTTGCAGCGGAAATCCTCCCCTTTTCATGATACCCACGAGTTTTCCAGTCCAGCTGACGAATGTTATCACAAAGCACATACCCGGTGACCATCGGTGTATCTATCGCTTCCTGCATGGTCGTATGAGGGTCCTCTCGCACAATGGGACATACCAGCATTTTCCCTGATTCGTTGTAGAATGTCCTGCTCACGACCAGAACGGGAAGATCAATCCCGGGAACGGAAACCACATCCCCCTGCATCACCATAATTCCGCCCCCATGCGGATTCCCCAATCCACCTCTTCCGACGCACGAAGAGGCTCCCCGCTATCTAAGACCCGTTCTTCCAGTGTTTTGTGCCTGAATGAAAATCCTCGATGAAGCAATTCACGAACCTGTTCATCTGTCAGATACTCCAGGATCCGCGGGTCGAGGGCACACATTTTTTTTGCATAAAGCAGGCCTCGTTCTGCCGATTCGGCTCCCGGTTCGATATTCACAAAGAAATCACCGATCTCTATTCCGAAATAACGGCTCATCACATCCAGCGTCTCCAGCTTCGGGGCGCTGTTTCCCCGGATCCATTCACAGAATGTCGTGTATTTGATGTTCAGATCAAAGCAGACTTCCCTCCGGGATTTTTTGCTTTCTTTCAGAAAACATTCCAGGTTCCGCGCAAGGATTTTCTTGATATCCGGCTGTACCCCCATTGCACTGTTCATAATCTTTCCCTCATCGCAAAAGTACGTTACGGTTATTTCGTAATCATTTTACGATTTTTTCGTATTTTTGTAAAGTTCTTCTCAGATCGGAACATGCTGCTTTGGCAGGCACAAAAAAGGAACCGCCCCCGGCGAAGGTACGGTTCCTTTTTCTTTACGGGAATCCCCTTTTCCTATATCAAAGGCCGTCAGGTGCCCGGATTCTTTTCGGGGGCTGCGGTGAGCTCTCCGTCCCGGAGGGTGATGACGATGGTATCTCCCTGCTCCACCCGGTCCTCCAGGATGAGGCGGGCCGACAGCGTCTCCACATGCTTTTGCACAAAGCGCTTCAGCGGCCGTGCGCCGTAAACCGGATCGTAGGCATGATCGATGATGTAGGTCATGGCCTCGGGCTCGATGCGGATGGTGATATCCCGCTCCTCCAGGCGACGGTTCAAATCCTCCACGATGAGGTTTACGATGCCGGAGAGGTTCTCCTTCGTCAGAGGACGGAAGAGGATGGTCTCATCCAGGCGGTTCAAAAACTCCGGACGGAAGGCGCTTCGCAGGTCTCCCATCACCGCCTCCCTAGCTTCCTCCCGGATCTCTCCGGTGCTGTCGATGCCCTCTAACAGATACTGGGAGCCGATGTTGGAGGTCATGATGAGGATGGTGTTCTTAAAGTCCACGGTGCGGCCCTGAGAGTCCGTGATGCGGCCGTCGTCCAAAACCTGGAGCAGCACGTTGAACACATCCGGGTGCGCCTTTTCGATCTCGTCAAAAAGCACCACGCTGTAGGGCTTTCTGCGCACGGCCTCCGTGAGCTGTCCTCCCTCCTCGTATCCCACGTATCCGGGAGGCGCTCCGATGAGGCGGGAGACGGAGAATTTCTCCATATACTCGCTCATATCGATGCGGACCATGTTGTTTTCGTCGTCAAAGAGGGCTGCTGCCAAAGATTTGGCCAGCTCCGTCTTGCCCACGCCGGTGGGGCCCAGGAACAGGAAGGATCCGATGGGCTTGGAGGGATCCTTGATGCCGGCCTTGGAGCGGATGATGGCCTCCGTCACCTTGGTGACGGCTTCGTCCTGGCCCATGACCCGGCGGTGAAGCTCCTGATCCAGGTGCAGGGTCTTGCTCCGCTCGCTCTCCGTGAGCTTGGCCACGGGGATCCCCGTCCAGCGGGCCACGATCTTTGCGATTTCCTCCTCGGAGACCCGCTCGTGGACCAGTTTTTCCCCATCCGTGCTCTGGGCCTCTCCTTCCGCCTGCTCCAGCTGTGCCTTCAGGGAAGGCAGGGTCCCGTAGGACAGCTCTGCCGCTTTTTCCAGGTTCCCCTCCCGCTGGGCGATCTGGATCTCGGAGTTCACCCGGTCGATCTCCTCCCGGAGGCTGCTGAGCCTGTCGGCTGCGGCTTTTTCGTTATCCCACTGTGCCTTGCGGGATGCAAAATCCTCCCGCAGCTCCGCCAGTTCCTTTTGCAGATCCGACAGGCGCTCCGTGGAGAGCTTGTCCGTCTCCTTTTTCAGCGCCGTCTCCTCGATCTCCATCTGGGTGATGCGACGGCTCATCTCATCCAGCTCCGCGGGCATGGAATCCATCTCGGTCTTGATGAGGGCACAGGCTTCATCCACCAGGTCGATGGCCTTATCCGGCAGGAACCGGTCGGAGATATACCGGTTGGACAGGGTTGCCGCCGATACCAGAGCTCCGTCGGAGATCTTTACGCCGTGATATACTTCGTAACGGTTCTTTATACCCCGCAGGATGGAGATGGTATCCTCCACCGTGGGCTCGTCCACCTGCACCGGCTGGAACCGGCGCTCCAGGGCGGCGTCTTTTTCGATGTATTTCCGATATTCATCCAAAGTGGTGGCGCCGATGCAGTGGAGCTCCCCCCGGGCCAGCATGGGCTTTAGCA
>JAFYFY010000042.1 GCA_017543485.1 Lachnospiraceae bacterium
CGGGTGCGGTTTCCGATGACCTCGCCCCCCTGCTTGATGGACTCGATGCGGCGCACGTCCAGGCGGACGGAGGAATAGAACTTCAGAGCACGGCCGCCGGTGGTGGTCTCCGGATTCCCGAACATGACTCCGATCTTCTCACGCAGCTGGTTGATGAAGACCACGACGCAGTTGGACCGGCTGATGACGGCGGTGAGCTTGCGCAGGGCCTGGCTCATGAGGCGGGCCTGCAGACCCACGTGGGAATCTCCCATGTCACCCTCGATCTCCGCCTTGGGCACCAGAGCCGCCACGGAGTCCACCACCACGATGTCGATGGCACCGGAGCGCACCATGGTCTCCGCGATCTCCAGAGCCTGCTCTCCGCTGTCGGGCTGGGAGATGTAAAGGTTGTCGATATCCACGCCGATGTTCTTTGCATAAATGGGATCCAGAGCGTGCTCCGCGTCGATGAAGCCCGCGATGCCGCCCCGCTTCTGGACCTCAGCGATCATATGCAGGGTGACGGTGGTCTTACCGCTGGACTCCGGGCCGTAGATCTCGATGATCCGCCCCTTGGGGATCCCGCCCTGTCCCAGGGCGATGTCCAGACTGATGGAACCCGTGGGGATGGTCTCCACCTTCATCTGCGCCGTGGGATCTCCCAGGCGCATCACGGTGCCTTTTCCGTACTGCTTCTCCAGCTGTCCCAGTGCGGCTTCCAGCGCTTTTCTCTTCTCCTCGGAAACAGGAGTGTTCTCGGTCTTCTTTTCCACTGCTTTATCCATAATCTCTCCTTTACGCATCAGAACAACTGTTCGATGAACAGAATAAAACATTTGTTCTGTTTTGTCAACCCATCCGGAAGAAAACGCTCCGGAATCCCCATATGTTCATGATACCCGGACCGCTGTCCGTTAAACCACCCTCAATCCGCATTCCCCCTTTCCTTTTTCTCATTCCTTCCAAGCATTTCTTTTCTGTGAAAAAAGCGGGCGAATGCCCCGATCGGAAAAGATGGGGAAATACTAGCACAGCCCGGCTCTTCCCGCAAGGAAAACGGGAAAATCCGGGCTGAAAACCTGTACAAAATCAAGGGGCGGATTTTTGTGTAATTTGTACAAACACCGCGTCAGTCCTGGGCGTCATCGTCCTGCTGCCCGAACTCGTCCTGACTGAAAAGCTCCAGGATGCATTCCCGGGCCAGCACCAGCGCCTCGGTCACCGCGGACTCGCGGATCTTCTGACGGCTGCCGGAGAACCGGTATTCCTTCACCCGAAGCTGGCCCCGGACCAGACATCCGATGTACACCAGACCCACGGGCTTTTCCTCGGATCCGCCGTCGGGTCCCGCGATGCCGGTGACGCTTAAGGTCACATCCGCCTTGGTGACGGCGGCCAGGCCCCGGACCATCTCCTCCGCCGTCCGGGCGCTCACCGCACCGTATTTGGCCAGGGTGGTCTTTTTCACCCCCAGGAGCTTTCTCTTGGCTTTGTTGGAATAGGTGATAAAACCGGTCTTGTACGCGTCGGAGACCCCGGGAACGTTTATGATCCGGGCGCTTAAGAGCCCTCCGGTGCAGCTCTCCGCGCAGGCCACGGTCATCTTTTCCTTTAAGAGCATCTCCACCAGAGCCTGCTCCAGAGTCTTTTTTTCATCCGTGGCATAGACATAGGTGCCGAAGCGGGACTTGATCTCCTTCACCACGGGCTTGCAGATCTTTTTGGCTTCCTTCTGGGTGGCGCCGGAGGCCGTGACACGGATATGGACCTCGCCGGTCTTGGCGTAGGTGGCGATGGTGGGATTGTCCTGGGCGTCTATCAGGTCCCCGATCATGGTCTCCGCCCGGCTCTCGCCGATGCCCACGATCTTCACCATCTTGGAGAAGAAGGTCTGGCCGGAGAGCTCCTGGAGATAGGGGGCCACGCTGCTCTGGAACATGGGGATCAGCTCGTTCGGCGGTCCCGGCATCAGGATGATGCGGGTGGTCATGTTGCCGCCGCTGTGGGCGTTTTTACTCCGGTCCCGGCTGCGGTTTTTGAGCTCGATGAGCACGCCGGGGGCGGTGCCGTTAGGATTGGAGATGGCCTTTGCGCCCTCGGGGATCAGGGCCTGCTTCCAGTTGTTCTTCGTAGGCTCTTTTCCCCGCTTTTTGAAGAATTCCTCAATGACCCTGCGGCTCTCGGGGTCCTCACGAAGCTCCAGTCCGCAGACCTTCGCCGCTGTCTCCTTGGTCAGGTCATCCTCCGTGGGTCCCAGGCCTCCGGAGACCAGGATCAGCTCGGAGCGGCTCATGGCCAGCTCCAGGGTCTCCGTCAGGCGCTTTTCATTGTCTCCCACCACGGTCTGGTAGTAGCAGTTCAGTCCCAGATTTGCGCACCCCTCCGCCAGGAAGGCGGCGTTGGTGTTCACGATGTTTCCCATGAGGATCTCGGTCCCCACGCATATGATCTCGACTGTCATAATGGGATCTCCTATTTGAGTACGGCCCGGTTTTTCACCAGATAGTCTGCGAGGCTCACCACCGTCAGGATCAGCGCGATCCACATCAGGACCTGGGTGACGACGAGGGGGATCCCCACGCGGACCAGAAGGGGCTCCGCGATCATGAAGATCACCATGAGCATCTGGGTGGTGGTCTTGACCTTGCCCCAGTAGCTGGCGGCGATGACCACTCCCGCGTCCGCCGCCACGAGTCGGAAGCCGCTGATGATGAACTCTCTGGCGATGATGATGATGACCACCCAGGCGGGGATCCGGCCCAGCTCGATGAGGGCGATCATGGCGGAGCACACCAGAAGCTTATCCGCCAGGGGATCCATGAATTTGCCGAAATTGGTCACCAGGTTGTATTTGCGCGCGATCTTGCCGTCCGCCAGGTCCGTCAGGGAGGCCAGGATGAAGATCCCGTCCGCCACCAGGTACGGCACCAGGAGATTATCTCCGAACCATCCGGCTTCGCCCCCGATCATCAGGATGACAAAGGGAATGATCAAAATGACGCGAAAGATCGTCAGGCTGTTGGGAACATTCCAGATGCTCCCGGTTTTGTTCTCACTCATAGATCCCCTCCAGATCGTATTCCTGTGCGCCGGTGACCCGGACACTTAAGATCTCGCCGGTTAAAAGCTCCCGCCCGGCTTCAAAAAAGATGAGTCCGTCCACTCCCGGTGCGTCCCGGTAGGTCCGTCCCACATAGACCCCGTCCTCCGGAAGATATCCTTCCACCATGACGGGCAGCAAGGTTCCGATGAGGCTCTGGTTTTTCTCCAGGCAGATCTCCTGCTGAAGCGCCATGAGCTCATCCCGGCGAAATTCCTTTACCTCCTCCGGGATCTGGTCCGGGAAGAGGGCCGCAGGGGTATCCTCCTCGGCGGAATAGGCAAAGACCCCCAGTCTGTCAAATTCCATCTCATTGACGAAGCGGTAGGTCTCCTCAAAATCCTCCTGAGTCTCTCCGGGAAAACCGGAAATCAGGGTGGTGCGCAGGCAGATCTCCGGAATGCGCTCCCGCAGGCGTCCGATGAGGCTTTCGATGCCCGCCCGGTCCGTGCGTCTGCCCATGCGCTTTAAGATCCCGTCGGATCCGCTCTGGATCGGCAGGTCCAGATAGGGAACGATCCGGTCTTTGTGACGGGCCATGCAATCAATGAGCTCGTCGTCAATCTCCTCCGGATAGGCATAGAGGATCCGGATCCAGGACAGCTCCGGGATCTCACAGAGGCGCTCCAGGAGCAGGTGCAGGGACTTTTTGCCATACAGGTCCCGTCCGTAGAGCGTGGTCTCCTGTGCCACCAGGATCAGCTCCCGGACGCCCCGGCCGGCCAGCATCCGCGCCTCCTCCAAAAGGCTCTCCATGGGAATGCTGCGATACGGTCCCCTGACCTTCGGGATGATGCAGTAGGTACAGCACCGGTCACACCCCTCGGCGATCTTCAGATAGGCATAGTGACCCCCGGTGGTGAGACTCCGCTTCGGACTTTGGCAGGGCGCCGCATCCAGAGGTGCCAGGTGCATTTCGTGCACCTTTCCCCGGGTGATGACATCTTCCAGAGCCTGGGCGATCTCACAGGTGGCCATGGTCCCCAGGACGGCATCCACCTCCGGGATCTCCCGCAGAAGCTCCTCCCGGTAGCGCTGGGCCAGACAGCCTGCGGCCACCAGGGCCTTTAGCTGTCCGCTCTTTCGCAGCTCTCCCAGGCGCAGAAGCTCCCCGA
Organism: Lachnospiraceae bacterium; assembly: GCA_017543485.1. Classification (GTDB taxonomy): domain Bacteria; phylum Bacillota; class Clostridia; order Lachnospirales; family Lachnospiraceae; genus AC2028. The sequence continues at coordinate 4,198 of JAFYFY010000042.1, forward strand.
TGCTCTCCTCCTTGGCATCGCCGATGAAGCAGCAGGTGTTTACCACCGCGGCTTCGGCCTCCTCCTCGTCATCCGTGAAGGAGTACCCCCGCTCTGCCAGGATCCCCAGCATTTTCTCGGAATCCACCAGGTTCTTGTCACACCCTAAGGATACAAACAGCAGCTTCACTGTGCGCTGCCCGTGCCGGGTGCCAGGATCTGGACCTTGTTCTCATAGATCTCCTCCACCGCGTTGGAGAGGGGCTTGCCATCCGGGTCTCCCGCAAGGGGCTCGTCGCCGGAGACGATCTGTCTGGCTCTCTTTGCGGAGGCCATGACGATGGAGTAGCGGCTGGAGACGATGGGCTCCTCGCCCTCGGGGATGTTTGCGTTAACGGTTTCCATCAGTTCGACATAAGACGGGTGAAGCATGTTTGGATCTCCTTTCATTTCTGTGCATAGCACTGTAATTCTTCGGCGATGCGGCTGCAGAGCTCTCCGCAGGCCGATGCCTTGCGGCGGGATGCCTGCACGATCTCATGGATCTGGGCTGCGCAGGTTTCCACCACATCATTGACGACGATATAATCGTACTCCTCCATCCGGGAAGCTTCCTCGGCGGCTCTGGACAGGCGCTTCCGGATCACGTCCTCGGTCTCCGTGCCGCGCCCCCGAAGTCTCCTTTCCAGCTCCCGGGCAGTGGGAGGTGTGATAAAGACCAGGACAGCGTCAGGGTACTGTTCCTTCACCTGCTTCGCCCCCTGGATCTCGATCTCCAGGATCACATTGCGCCCCTGAGCCAGCTGCTTTTCCACAAAGGCTCTGGGGGTGCCGTAATAGTTGCCCACATAGGAGGCGTGCTCGATGAGCCCGCCCTCCGCGATGGTCTTTTCAAACTCCTCGCGGGTGGTAAAAAAGTAACTGACCCCTTCCTGCTCCCCCTCTCTGGGGGCTCTGGTGGTCATGGATACGGAGAGCATATAGGCGGGATGCGCCTCCATCAGCGCCTTTACCACCGTGCCCTTGCCGGTCCCCGCAAATCCGGAGACCACGAGAAGGATCCCTTTTTCACTCATCCTGCTCTCCTTTCTCATCCGAAGAAAAATCCTCTTCCCGGGAGGGCTCCCACTCGGACCCTTCCGCGGTGCGGCCCATGGCCCTGCCCGCAATGGTCTCCGGCATCAGCGCCGAGAGAACCACCCGGCCGTTTTCCAGAAAGATCACGGATCTGGTCCTGCGGCCCGAGCTGGCATCGATGGCGGTGCCGTTTTCCTTTGCGGTCTGGACGATCCGCTTCACCGGGGCACCGTCCGGTGCCACCACGGCGTCGATATGGGCGGCATTTACCATATTGCCGAAACCCACGTGTATAAAATCTGCCATTTCCCGCTCCTGCGTCACTCGATGTTCTGGATCTGCTCCCGCACCTTTTCAATCTCGGTCTTTAAATCCACGCCCCGGGCGCTGATCTCGATGTCCGTGGTCTTGGAGAGGATGGTGTTGGCCTCCCGGTTCATCTCCTGGGCCAGGAAGTCCAGCTTTCTCCCCACGCTCTCCTCCTTTTCCAGCTCCGCCTTCACGGCGCCGATGTGGCTCCGGAGCCGCACGATCTCCTCATCCACGCAGACCTTGTCCGCAAAGATGGTGACCTCCGTCAGGAGCCTGCCCTCGTCCACCTGGGTATCTCCCAGGATCTCCCGGACCCGGGCCCCGATCTTTTCCCGATACTCGGCGATGATCTGCGGGGAGCGCTCATCGATAAAGTCCACCATCCGCAGCATGCCGTCCAGCTTTTCGCACAGATCCTTTTTCAGGTTCGCACCCTCGGCCACCCGGGCCTTTACGAACATCTCCGCGGCCGCATCCAGCGCACTCTTTAACTCCAGCCAGAGCTCCTCCTGGTCGCTCTCCTCCTCCTCCATGGTAAAGACCTCGGGAAGGCGGGCGATGGTGGAGACCCGGGTGTCGTCCTCTAAGCCGAACTCCTGTGCCATGGTCCGAAGGTGGGCCAGATAGCGGGAGGCCAGCTCCCGGTTGTAGATCACCTGGGTGTTCTTCTCGGAGAGGTTTTCCATGGTGACATAGACGTCCACCTTGCCTCTGGTGATGTATCTCCTGAGCTCCTGGCGCACGGCTGCGTCAAAGCTGCTCAGGGATTTGGGCAGTTTTAAGGACAGATCCAGATACCGGTGGTTCACGGATTTGAGCTCCACCGTAAACTTTCTCTGTTCGTTGCAAAATTCCCCGTGGCCGAAGCCTGTCATGCTTTTGATCATCTTTTAGAATCCCCCATTTTCCGCTTATCGGGCAAAGCACCTTTAAGCATATCATATTTCCGGAATTTTTTCATCTTTTGTGCCGCCCCCCGGCAGACGCGGCCTTCCCGGCTCACTCCTCCGCCCTTA
>JAFYFY010000043.1 GCA_017543485.1 Lachnospiraceae bacterium
ATAGGCCATCATCAGGACCTCCAGAGTGCGATAGTCCTGCACCACCACAGGGACCAGGCCGTTCTCTCCTGCTTTCAGGTCGGACCAGGAAAGCTTCACCTGGGGACTGACCACAGAGATGCCGTTCTGGATGCAAAGCTCCTTTAAGGCACCAATCTCCCCTGCATTGTCATTGATGGTATTGCCGGTGACGGCGCAGACCTTCTCATAGGCAAAGATCTCCAGAAGCTTATTCAGGGCGATATTTCCAATCTGGACATAAAGAGGCAGGCCAAAGCGCGACTCCGTTTCCCGGATGATGTGGGGATTTAACAGCACCAGGCCGCACAGATAGGCGGTGGCCAGATCCGGGGCATCCTCCGGAAGGTTCTCCGGACTGTCGATGCTGGCCAGGATCTTGTCCCTGCCGAAGCGCTCGCTGGCTTCCTTGGTCAGGGCATAGTTGCCCTCCTTTTCCCAGTCCAGGACACATTTCTTGCTGCCGGTGTAGAGGATCTTCTTCACATCCTCCAGGCGTTTGATATTACCGCCGCAGGTGACATCGATCTCGCTGGCGGTGACGATCTCCCGGATCAGGTCCAGGGCCTCCTCATGGGTCTCATCTCCCTCTCCCTCGGACAGATCGTAGACCAGCAGCTCATCGGCGCCGTTTTCACAGTATTTCGCCACCAGGCGAAGAGGATCCGTCTCCACCACGCTCCTGTCCGTGATGCTGCGGACCGCATTGCCGCGGAAAAGATAGATGCAGGGGCAGAATTTTTTCGTCATTACAGAACCTCCTTTGTGGACAGTACGCCGGTGACCCGCGGATCGTAGGATGTGGCCATATCCAGAGCTTTTGCGAAGGCCTTGAACATGGCCTCCGTCACATGGTGCGCATTTCCGTCCGAAAGAACCTGAATGTGCAGGTTCATCATGGCGCTGTAGGATACGGCATAGAAAAACTCATGCACCAGCTCCGTGTCCAGGCCGCCGATCATGGGGACCTGATAACGGTAGTCATAATTTAGGTAGGGCCTGCCGCACAGGTCCACGGCACACAGCACCAGAGCTTCGTCCATGGGCAGGATGAAGTGTCCGTACCTGCAGATTCCGGCCTTGTCCCCCACGGCCTCCCGGATGGCCGTCCCCAGGACGATGCCGGTATCCTCCACGCTGTGATGACCGTCCACCTGAAGGTCCCCCTTCACCTGGCAGTCCAGATCAAAGAAGCCGTGTCTGGAAAAGCCCTCCAGCATGTGATCGAAAAAGCCGATACCGGTATCGATCTTTGATCTTCCGGTTCCGTCAAGGGTGAGACCGACGCAGATCTGCGTCTCCTTGGTGTTTCGTGTGATCTGCGCGCTGCGGGGCGCATTTGCCTGAACTCCCATGTGTTTTACCTCTCAAAGCGTACTTTGATGCTGTTTTCGTGTGCCGTGAGTCCCTCGCTCCTGGCGAAGAGCTCGATCTTCTCGTGGACCGCCTCCAAAGCTTCCCGGGAATAGGAAATGATGCTGGTCTTTTTCAGGAAGTCATCCACATTTAAGGGGGAGAAGAACTTGGCGGTGCCATTGGTGGGCAGGATGTGGTTGGGGCCCGCAAAATAGTCGCCCAGAGGCTCCGAGGAGTACTCTCCCAGGAAGATGGCACCGGCATTTCGGACTCTGGTCATGGTGTCGAAGGAATTGGCCGTCAGGATCTCCAGGTGTTCGGATGCGATCTCGTTTACGGTTTCGATGGCATCCTCCATATTTTCCGTTACCAGCAGATACCCGTAGCCGTCCAGGGACTTTCGGATGATCTCGGCTCTGGGAAGGATCTGCAGGAAGCCTTCGATCTCCCGCTCCACATTCTTTGCCAGCTCTTCGGAGGTGGTGACCAATATGGCACTGGCCATCTCATCGTGCTCCGCCTGGCTTAAGAGATCCGCCGCCACATAGCGGGGATCGGCGGTCTCATCCGCCAGCACCAGCACTTCGCTGGGGCCTGCGATGGAGTCGATGCCCGCCAGTCCGTAGACTTCCTTCTTGGCCAGGGCGACGAAGATATTTCCGGGGCCCGTGATCTTGTAGGCCTTGGGGATGGACTGTGTCCCGTAGGCCAGCGCGGCGATGGCCTGGGCACCGCCTACCTTATAGATATCCGTGGCTCCTGCCAGATCCGCAGCCACCAGGGTGCCGGCATCCACCTTTCCGGTCTTTCCGGGAGGGGTGACCATGAGGATCTCCGGAACCCCCGCCACCTTGGCAGGGATGATGTTCATCAGCACGCTGCTGGGATAGGCGGCCTTTCCCCCGGGGACATAGACCCCGATGCGCTCGATGGGGGTAAAGCGGATGCCCAGAAGGCTCCCGTCGGGCTTCGGATCAAACCAGCTGGTGCGGAGCTGCTTTTCGTGGAAGGCGCGGATGTTGGCAGCCGCCTCCCGGATGGTCTCCACCAGGGCGGGATCCAGCTCTTTATAGGCTGCTTCGATCTCTTCCCTTGTCACGCGGATGTTTTCCGGGGTCAGTTCGAACCCGTCAAACTTCCGGGTGTATGCAAAGACCGCCTCGTCTCCCCGGGTTCGGACCTCCTCCAGGATCTCCCGCACGGTCTTTTCATATTCGGAAAAACCGCCGGGATTGCGGCTCTTTAGCTTTTCCATGATCTCCTGTCTGGTCTTACTTGTGAGTTTCTGGATCTTCATTTTTTCTTCTCCTCATCCAAAATGGCTTTCAGCCGCACCGTCAGGTCCCGGATCCGGTCGCCCTTTAGCTGCATGCTCACCGGATTCACGATGAGTCTGGCAGACAGGGGCGCGATCTCCTCCAGCACCTCCAGGCCGTTCTCCCGGAGGGTGGATCCGGTCTCCACGATGTCCACGATGACATCCGCCAGTCCCACGATGGGACCCAGCTCCACGGAGCCGTTTAATTTGATGATGTCCACGGTCTGATGCTTGTGCTCGTAAAAGTATTCCCGGGCGATGTCCGGATATTTGCTGGCTACCCGGATCCGTTCATGATGCTGCAGGAGCTCCTTTGCATCATGAGGCCCGCAGACGCACATACGGCATTTTCCGAAGCCCAGATCCAAAAGCTCATAGACGTTCCGGTTTTCCTCCAGGATGGTATCCCGTCCCACGACACCCAGATCCGCAGCGCCGTATTCCACGTAGGTGGGCACATCCGGCCCTTTGGACAGGAAAAACCGGACCTTTTGCTTTTCATTTACGAAGATGAGCTTACGGGAATCGGGATCCTTCATCTCCTCACAGGTGATGCCGATCTGTTCCAGCAGCTCCATGGATTTTTTGGAAAGCCTGCCCTTTCCCAGGGCAAAGGTTAAATACAGATCGTCCTTCATGATATCACCCCCTCGGTTCGGACCGGTGAAAGGATCACGGGTCTGCCGCTCTTTCGCAGTTTTAATGCTTCGCTTAGGGCTGCGGAATACTCCTTCCGGGAATCATGGTATTCGATGACCACCGGCGCTTCCGGGACCTCGATCTCGCATTTCTGACGGTCCAGGGCTTCCATCAGCTCATCCACCAGGATCACAAAGCCGGTGGAGGGGGCTTCCTTCCCGAAATGCCCCAACAGACTGTCATATCTGCCGCCCTTGGCGATGGGGCTGCCCACCCCCAGGGTGTAGGCCCGGAACACGATGCCCGTATAATAGGTATGTTTGCTCATGAGTCCCAGATCGAAGGAGACATACCGGTCCATGCCGTACTGGCTCAGGACCTCCCGGATGGTCCGCAGGTGATTGATGGCATCCTTGGCCCGCTGGCACAGCCCCGTGAGGTGGTCCGTCAGCTCCCGCTCAAAGAAGGAATTGGACAGGGCCAGGAGCTGCTCCCTGTTTTTCGCGGGGATGGGGAGCTCCGCCAGGAACTCTCCCGCCGCAATGGGGTTTTTGTCCGCGATATACTGGCGCAGGATCTCCCGGTCCTCACCGGTGAGCCCCGCTTCCTCGCAGATGCCGTTAAAGTACTCCACGTTCCCAATGCTGAGCTGGAAGTCCTGCAGACCGGCGCTTTGCAGCGCGTCGATGGTCATGGCCAGGATCTCGGCGTCGGCATATACACTGTTTTCTCCGATGAGCTCCGCGCCCACCTGCATCGCTTCGCTGAGCTTCCCCTGCAGGGAGGAGATGTTGCAAAAGACGCTCCCCTGATAGCAGAACCGAAGGGACCCCGCATCTTCCATAAAATATTTCGCCGCGCATCTGGCGATGGAAGGCGTGATGTCCGGCCGCAGCACCAGGGTGTTGTTTTCCCGGTCAAAGAACTTGAACAGCTCCCTGCTGGGCGTGGTACCCACTTCCTTGGAAAAGACGTCAAAGAACTCATAGGTCGGTGTCTGAATGGGCTCGTACCCGTACAGCCCGATGGATCTCATCAGCTGCTCACAGACCCGCAGCGTCCGGGCATATTCTTTTCCGTACAGGTCCCGGACCCCTTCCGGTGTATGCAACAGTGTGTGTTTCCTGTCCATCACTTTACCTCACTAACGTGCTACCTTGTTATCTGATTAGCAAATAAAATTATGCCTATTATATCGAAGGGAATACGGGTTGTCAATTGCTTTCTTCCGGGCGTTCCTCCAGGTCCTTTTGGAGCATTTCCAGGTAGGGCACCAGAACCCCCGGCACCTTGGGCAGAAAGTATTCGGGATTGAGTTCCTCAAATCGAAAGCTCTTCCGTCCGCCTTCCTTCGCCCGGTCCCAGAAGAAGTTCAGCATCTGAAGAGGCAGGTAGTAGAACTGATCCCGGTGGGTGTAATAGATCAGGAAAAAGGCGATGCCCCCCTGCTTTTCGAATCGTCTCATAAAGGAGACCTGATGTTCATGGATGTTCTGGAGGGCAAAGGTATCCTCGGCGCATTCCTTGGCATCGAAGCACACCGGGATCCCCTGGACGGCTCCGATATAGTCCACGGTACTCTTCTGATCGAAGTAGGCCAGAGTGATGTGCCGGGACTCCGGGTCGATCTTCATGGGCTTGATGGGAGTCGGGATCTTCTGGATGAGGGCCAGTCCCGCCTCGTCGTATTTTTCATTGGTGCGGTTGATGAGCTCCTCTAAGTTAGAGCCCCGCAGTCCCCGGGATTTCCAGGTGGGCATAAGCTTCTTCTCCGAATAGGGTGTTGAGGATGTGGGAAAAACGATCCGAAGGCGGTGCAGTCAGCTGCGCCGGAACCCCCAGTTCGTTTTCCGGGAAGGTCATGCGAAAGGCAAACAGGAGCTGGCTGCGAAGGCCGAAGGTCTTGCGGGCCCAGGCGTTTAACGCCTCATCTCCGTATTTGGGATCGCCCATCAGGGGATACCCTTCCGCGGAAAGCTGTGCCCGGATCTGATGGGTCTTTCCGGTGTGGAGGCGAACCTGCACCAGGGAAACCGTCTTCTGCGAGCTGCTGACGGCGATCCGTTTGATGTCCGTGCGGATCCGCACCCCTTCTCCGGTCCTTCGAACGGCAGAGACCCTGGCAGATCCGTCTCTGGAAAGTACCGCCTCATAGACCTGCTCCTTCGGCGGGATCCCGGCACAGATGGTGAGGTAGTCCTTTTGGATGGTGTGGGCTTTTAACCCTTCGGCGATCCATCTGCTCCCAGCCAGGGTCTTTCCGAAGAGCACCAGACCTTCGGTGTTCCGGTCCAGCCGGTTCCCCACGGAAGGGTGGAACAGCCGGAGGGATGCATCCGTCACCTCTCCTTTTTCATAGAGGTAACGAAGCAGCATCTCGTTCAGGCTCTCATCCTCCGGCCCTGCTTTCTGGGTCAGGACTCCCGCAGGCTTGTTGTACACCAGCAGATGTTCGTTTTCAAAGACGATGCGGGCGGGATCGATCTTCCCGGCGGTAAGGGTCTGGGATTTCGCCTGCGCGCTCCCCTTCCCTTCCGGGGCATTTTCGCCCTGCAAAAAGACTGCCAGTCCGAAGGTTTTCAGGGTCTCAGGGGCAAAGAACAGCTCCAGGAAGTCGCCACTTTCGATCTTTTCGGAGCCGTCGGCTTTCCGGCCGCACAGGGTGATATTCTTTTTTCGCAGGCTCTTATAGAGGATCCCGGAGGGGATCTGGGGCAGGAGGCGCTTTAGATATTTATCGAAGCGCTGTCCGCTCATCTCCGGGGAAACGATGATCCGAAGCATGGCATTCTCCGTATATTTACAGGGAAATCTGGCAGAGCATCCGACGAAGGGCCAGATCCTTCTCCTGGGGGGGATCGATGCTTAAGGACCGGATCCGCTCCAGGTATTTCTCCAGATGTTCATATCCCTTGATGGTATATCCATCCAGGTGCTCCGCCCCTAAAAAGGGGGCCAGATGCTCTTTGAAGGCTTTCTCATCCACCTTGCCCGGCTCCGCATAATAGAGAATGCATCCGTCGCCGATGGTGAGGTTTCTCACCTCAAAGGTCTTTTTCTGACCGGTAAAGACCCGGTCGTAGAGGGACAGGCGTTTATGCCCATGTTCGATCCACAGCGCACTTTCGATCTTTTTTGCCTCTTCCTCGGGGCAGCCCTGATACCGGAAAAAGAGGATCGTCACCACCAGCGCCTTGGTAGCCGGCAGGATCCCCAGCACCGCCACAATGGTCAGCAGGTTGTTCCGGGTCCCGGTGGAGATCCATCCCAGAGCCAGAATGGCAAAGGACAGGACATAGAAGACAATGGTCTTTGCCAGCTCATATTTTCGCTGGGTCTTTAGATATCCCATCTCTCCCTTATACATGGAGGCGTCCCAAAAGACACGTTTCAGATCCATCATGATCCTCCGTAAAACTCATTTTCTACGATCGTTTCGGATGGCGCTCTGCACCAGCCAGATGATAAAGATCAGAAACTCCAGCGAGGCCGTAAGGAAGATGGCCGTCAGCAGGATCTTGCGGAAAATGGCAGCGGACCGGTCGTCTCCCGTGGCCCTGTCCTTTCCCAGCAAAAACGCCGTTACGGAAAAGGAATCCGCACCGTTTCCCCCGATGGTGATGTCCGGCTTGGTGGGGACCGTTTCCGTCACCGCCTCCGGCTCCCGGTCCGGAATGGGGGCATGAACCGTGCTCTCCGCCGCCTCTCCCGGGATCAGAAAGAGGGAAGAAAAGGCCACCGGCTCCGATTCGGTATAGGTTTCATACTGATTGTAACCCCGGACCAGGAGCACCGGTCTGGTGCCGGAAGGGATCTCTAAAGAAAGTTCAAAGCTCTCGGCACAGGTTTTGGAAAAGATATCCACCCGGGGCCAGGCTGCCATCTTTTGGAAGGAGCGGCCGCCGTCCAGACTGAGAGAATAAAACTCCATAAGTCCGTCCCCCTCTGCCGCGCTGATCCGGATCCGGGCGCTGCAGCCTTCATAATCCGCCTCCAGGATCTCTGCCATGACTTCTTCGGGAGGGGTGGCATCCCGCAGGCAAAGGGGCTGAATGACGGAAGGGTCCGCGGGCATCATCCACGGGGCATCTTTGCTGTAATCGATCCCAAGCTGGGTGCTTTGAAGACCGAAATACCGGGCGATGGAGTCCGCGTCGGCGATGCCGAACTCCCGCAGCTGATCGTCGGTCTCGATCAGTGCCGCATCTCCCGGTTCGTCCACACAGCAGTGTTCGATGATGACCGAAGGGATCTGCCGCAGGGAGCATTGCCGCAGGATCCCGTAATAATCCGAGACGCCGTCGTGCCCGAATCTGGTCTTGACACCGCGAAGGAACAGACCCCTGGCTTCCATATTCCGCATCTGGATCATGCCGAACTGGTATCCGTGGGCGTTCATGGGAGTCTGTACCGAAGTCCAGACCTCCGAGCCAAACTGTTCATGGGAGACGGAGGCATTGTAATGGATGCTGAAGAGAAAGTCCGCTCCCGCTTCTTCCGCAAATTCCGCCCGCTCTGCCAGGGACATATCCCCGTCCCCGGATCTGGTGAGATACACCGTGACGCCCTCGAATTTGCGAAGGTGCTCCGCCAGGGCCTGGGAGGTGATGAGGGTCATCTCCTTTTCCGGCATGCGGCCTTCCAAAGTCCCGCTGTTTTCTCCGCCGTGCCCAGGATCGATCACCACCACCACCGGGTCCTGCGG
>JAFYFY010000044.1 GCA_017543485.1 Lachnospiraceae bacterium
AGGCGGGCCTGAAGATCTACAACCTGGGAACGTCGCACGGCTACAGCGTGCTGGATATCGTGAAGAATTTCGAGGAAGCCACCGGGGTGAAGATCCCCTATGTCATCAAACCCAGAAGACCCGGGGACATCGCCACCTGCTATGCGGATGCCTCTCTGGCAAAGAAGGAACTGGGATGGGAAGCGCAGTACGGGATCCGGGAGATGTGCGAGGATTCCTGGCGCTGGCAGAAGAACAATCCAAACGGATACGACGACTAGGAATGCCCGGACCTACCGGGGATCCTCCTCCAGGACCTGGATCTCCAGGTAGTCGAAGGGGACGGCCTCGATGAAGGAATCCTGGGTGAAGCGGGTTTTGGCGCTGCGTTTGAAGTCGGCGACATTGACCTCCAGCCAGATGGGGCAGGGCAGATCAAACTCCCGGCAGGCCGCCTCCAGGGCGTGCAGGACTTTGTGGGTACGGGTGTCCTCCGAGGGGTCGCAGATCACCGTATCCCGAAGCATATGCGTGTTTTGAAAGGTTTTTACCCAGAGACGGAACATGGATCCTCCCGCGGACAAAGGGTCCGCATGTTTCCTGTTTCAAAGCGCCGGTCCCGGCAAAGGGGCGCCGGGCGCGTTTATCATAGCACTGAGCGGAAAGAAAAGTAAAGAAATGGATTTTATCGGAGGAAATGACGGCGTCGAAACCTGGCAGGAAGTAATGCTGGTGTATACCGCAGCCATGCGTCAGGTGGAGACCAAGCTGGAGATCCTGAACGAGGAGTTCCAGCACATTCATCAATACAACCCCATCGAACACATCAAGACCCGGATCAAGACCCCGGAGAGCATCGTCCAGAAGCTCCGCCGTCACGGACTGGATTCCACCATCGAGAACATGGTGAATCATGTCAATGACATCGCCGGAGTCCGGATCATCTGCTCCTTTACCTCCGACATCTACCGGATCGTGGATATGATCGAGCATCAGCAGGATCTGAAGATCATCGGGGTGAAGGACTATATCACCTTCCCCAAGGCCAGCGGATACAAGAGCTATCACATGATCGTCACCGTGCCGGTCTATCTCTCGGACCGCATGGTGGATACGAAGGTGGAGATCCAGATCCGTACCGTCGCCATGGATTTCTGGGCCAGTCTGGAGCACAAGCTGCACTACAAGCTGGAGGGCGAAGCCCCCGAGCATATCCGGCAGGAGCTGGTGGAGTGCGCACGGATGGTATCCGATCTGGACGAGAAGATGCGGACCCTGAACGACGAGATCCTGGCCCTGAGTGAGGAGCATAAGCTCCCCTGATCCGAAGAGACGGGAAAAAATCCCCAAAAATGAGGAGTGCCCGGACACCTTTCGGCATCCGGGCTATTATGAAAAAATGATCGATTCTCTTCTCTTCGTCTCTGAGAAGAAGTATAGCAGGGAAATATGAACAAAATATGAACACGATGTTAATCGTTGGTAAACATTCCCTGTAATCACAAAATTTTGAAGAAGTTTTTGTGCAAGTTGCACAAAAAATAGGGATCAATAACAACGCGCGAGTCGGATGGAGGGAACAATGGACACATTTATGGATCAGCTGTCACAGAAACTGAACGCACAGGAGATCATCCGGGCCAACGGGGAGGCGGAGGCCGAGCAGATGACCGTGCTGCAGGCACAGGTACAGGAGTACCGGGAATGCCTGGACCGGATGAAGCAGGTGGCAGAGGATCTGGGCAGTCTGTCGGGACGCATCGCCTCCCTGCCGGATCAGGCAGCGCAAAGTGCGGGAGCGGAAGCCTTTTCCGAGGATCTGCAGGACATCAAGAGACAGGTGGCGGCTCTTGCAAACGAGCGCCCCGCTGCAGGGCTTGATGAGGAGACTCTGCGGTCTTTGAAGGAAGAGTTTGCCGCTCTGGCGGATCGAAACGGTCAGGGAAATGCGGAACTGCAGCAGATCCGGGAGACCCTGGCTGCCCTTTCCGAGAAAGCGGACCGGTCCGGAGATGAGGAGACCCTTCGGGGCATCCGGGAGCAGATGGCGCAGATCACCCGGGAAAACGGGGAACAGCTCTCCAGGCTGACGGAGGATCTGATGCGGGGCATCGGCACCGAGGATGACTTCCACAGGGAGTGCGTGAGGATCTACCGCAATGTCCAGGCCGTGATCCTGGAGGAGAGCGGGAAGCTCCAGGAAGCTTCCAAGCTGGAGGCGGAGCGGGTCCGGCAGTCCGTGAAGGGCGTGAAGGTCCTGGCTATCCTGGCACTGGTCGCCTCTATCCTGTCCATCGCGGCGCCTTTTGTGACGAAATTCCTGCTTTGACGAAAATACCGGCCCTTTTAAGCCTCTGCGCTTTCGCAAAAACGGCCGGCCCGGCGTAAAAACGGATCTTGCAATGCATGAAAAAGAGAACGCATAAAAAACTGAAATTTCTGTTTTGGAGCGTGACGGTGTTCACGCTCTATTTGTGTATGCTCTTCGTGCCGGGGTATGAACCCCTGCAGAGCACGGGAGAGAATTATTTCCACATCTATGTGAATGACACACTTGTCGGAAATCTGGCGGACCCCGCTCCCGCAGAGCATCTGCTCATCGAGGCCCGCAGGAGCGTGGCCCGGGAGAAGGCGGGAATGCTCTTTCTGACGGCCTCTCTTCGCATCGAGGGAGAGGAGGTGCTCTTCGGCGATGTGGATCGGCCGGAGGCGGTATCCGAAGTCATGAAGGAGGTCCTTCGGGGCTGCGGCCGGGAGAAGTTAGAGCCCTCCTACACCGTGAAGCTGGGGGACTATATGGCCAATCTCTCCTCCCAGGAGGAGGTGCGGGAGCTTTTGCAGGCAGCCATCACCAGGTACGACCCTTCCGGCACCTTCCGGGTGGAGCTGGTGCAGGACCCTCTGCGGACCTTTACGGTGCTCACGGCCCGGGTGACCGGGGAGGAGGAGCAGGCCGGGGAGGAGTCCTCTCCCGCATCCTCCTGCGGCGGTGTGGCGACGGAGCTGGCAACCTTCGAGGCAGTGGAGGAGACACCGGAATCGGAGCTTCCCTTTGAGGCCTTCCGGCTGGGGGTCACGGAGGTGAACTTCACAAAGGAAGTGGAGATCGCCGAGGGGTATCTGCCCGCATCCCAGATCATCCTGCTCTCCGATGCCGTGGAGGAGGTGACAAAGGAGGAGGAAAAGCCCAGCGAGTACAAGATCGTCTCCGGGGATACCCTCTCCGAGATCGCCATGAAGCTCAGCACCCCCATCGATACCCTCATTGCCTTAAATCCGGACAAGCTGGCGGATGCAAACGCCATCCTCCACATCGACGATATCCTGATCTACACCGTCCCGGAGCCGGAGGTGGCGGTGCAGCGGGTGGAGAGATGCTACTACGAAGAGGTTTATGACGCACCTGTCGTATACATCCCCAGGGATGACTGGTATACCACGGAGACCAATCTGATCCAGCAGCCCTCCGCGGGATTCCGGAAGGTGGTGGTGGATGAGTTCTATGTCAACGATGTCCTCTCGGACCGGGTGATCGTGCGGGAAGAGGTGGTGATGGAGGCGGTGCCGAAGATCGTGGAGCGGGGGACCAAGATTCCTCCCACCTACATCAAGCCCATCTCCGGCGGGCGCTTAAGCTCGGGCTTCGGATACCGGAGCAGACCCACCAGGGGCGCCAGTACCTACCACAAGGGCATCGACTGGGCCACCCCCGTGGGCACCAGTGTCTACGCTTCCAGCGGCGGCACCGTCTCCAAGGCGGGCTGGGGAAGCGGCTACGGGTACGTGGTCTACATCGACCATCCGGACGGAAAGCAGACCAGATACGGGCACCTGAGCAAGGTGCTGGTCACGGTGGGACAGAGCGTCTCCCAGGGACAGCTCATCGCCAAGAGCGGCAACACCGGCGTCAGCACCGGGCCTCATATCCACTTTGAGATCCTGGTGGGAGGCAAACAGGTGAATCCGCTGAACTATATCTCCCAGTAAGCGGGAGGAGCGGCAGAACGCCCCGCGGACGGATCTGCCCGGTGAGGGCTTTTGCAGGAAGGAGGGACATCCCATGAAAGAACTGCAGATCTACCGCAGGAGATACATTCCGGACGAATGTATCCTTCTGAAGGACGATGAACTCATCGAGGTGACGGATGAGCGGATCATCACCCGCTGGAAGACGCTTCATCCCAAGACGGAGCTGGATCACGGAAGCTCCTGCTATTTCCTGAAAAGCGGCGTCAAGGTGAGCAAGTTTTACAACCACAGCGGGGAGCTGATGTGCTGGTACTGCGACATCGTGCAGTATGATTTCTCCGAGGACGGCACGGTGCTGACCGTGACGGACCTTCTGGCGGATGTGGTGGTGTACCCCAGCGGCCGGATCCGGGTGATCCTTCCGTTGGAATCGGATTCTACCTGCTCAGGCGGCCCTCCGGTCGCGCCTGAAAGGCTGGCAGGTTTGAAGACCTTTGACTGGGCTTTCACGTCGAAACG
>JAFYFY010000045.1 GCA_017543485.1 Lachnospiraceae bacterium
ACAGAAGCGCGGCCTATGCGGCCCGCTATGTGGCAAAGAATATCGTGGCGGCAGGACTGGCAAAGCGCTGTGAGATCCAGCTCTCCTACGCCATCGGTGTGGCGCATCCCACCTCCGTCATGGTGGATACCTTCGGCACCGGCCGGGTCAGCGATGAAAGATTAGTGGAGATCGTCCGGGAGAATTTCGACCTTCGTCCCGCGGGGATCATCAAGATGCTGGATCTGCGCCGTCCCATCTACAGACAGACCGCCAGCTACGGACATTTCGGCCGCACGGATGTGGATCTGCCCTGGGAGCACACCGACCGGGCGGAGAGCTTAAAAAAGTATCTGTGAGGAGCGCACCATGAAATATGATTATCTCATTGTCGGCGCGGGGCTCTTCGGTGCGGTCTTTGCCCGGGAGATGACGGATGCGGGAAAGCGGTGCCTGGTCATCGACAAGCGCCCCCACATCGCCGGCAATGTCTACACGAAAGAAGAACACGGCATCCAGGTCCACAAATACGGCGCCCACATCTTCCACACTTCGGACAGAAGGGTGTGGGATTACGTGCAGCGCTTTGCAAGCTTCAACAACTTCATCAATGCGCCCATTGCCATCTACAAGGACGAGCTCTACAACCTGCCCTTTAACATGAATACCTTCAGCAGGCTCTGGGGAGTCCGGACGCCCCGGGAGGCGGAGGAGATCATCCGCCGGCAGCGGGAGGAGTCCGGGATCACGGAGCCGAAGAACCTGGAGGAGCAGGCCATCTCCCTGGTGGGACGGGATGTGTACGAAAAGCTGATCAAGGGATATACGCAGAAACAGTGGGGACGGGAGTGCAGGGATCTCCCCAGCTTTATCATCAAACGTCTCCCGGTGCGCTACACCTACAACAACAATTACTTCAACGACGCCTTCCAGGGGATCCCCGTGGGGGGATATACCCGGATGGTGGAGCGGATGCTTCAGGGGATCCCGGTGGAAACGGGGATCGCATACCGGGATTTCCTGGCCCGGAACGAGGCACTTGCGGAGCCGGATACCTTTGATACCGTGCTCTATACGGGGCCGGTGGATGAGTATTTTGACTTTCGGCTGGGAACACTGGAATACAGATCGCTGCGATTTGAAGAAGAGTATCTGCCGGACTGCGGGAACTTCCAGGGCAATGCGGCAGTCAATTACACGGAAAGCGAGGTGCCCTATACCCGGATCATCGAGCATAAGCATTTTGAGTTCGGAGCGGGAGAGGGGACGGTGATCACCAGAGAGTATCCGGCTGCCTGGAAGCCGGGGGATGAGCCCTACTATCCCATCAACGATGACCGCAACACCGCTCTGTATGAGGAGTACCGAAAGCTGACTGAAAAGGAGAGCGGTGTTTTGTTCGGCGGACGGCTGGGAAGCTACCGCTATTACGACATGGACAAGGTCATCGCGGCAGCCCTTACGCTAGCGGACGGTAGGAGATAAGCTCTCCGAAGCATCGGTAGATCCAGATCCGGGGGGCGGGACCGCCGGTGCTGCCCAGGAAGATCCGCAGGCCGGCAGGGGAGATGTCCTCGGTTCGAAAGACCAGCACATGCTCCGGGTCCGGCACCGCCACATAGAGATTGGAACGAAGAAGATGACAGAGCTGCCGCGGCAGATCCGGATACAGGATCACCGCGGCGCCGCATTTTCCGAAGGAATTTGTCAGAACATATCCTTTGGCGCGAAGCGCCTGGGGGCGCCGAAGCAGCAGGCGGGATCTGGTCTGCTCCGCCGGCAGGAGGCCGGAACCCCGGCGGGGCCGCGAGGGTCCCCATTCCTCCGGGAGGTAGATCTGCGGCGGCATCCGGCCGGTCATATTCTCCAGAGCGGTCCGGAACAGATCCCTGCGGGAGAGGCCTGTTCCGGCGATCTCCTCCGGGTGGACGGTGCGGATCATCCCCTCCCCGTCCGTGTGAAAGCGGGAGGCCAGGATCATCTGCATGCCCAGGACCCGGGCACTGACGGTCCTGGGGAGCTGTTCCGGCGGGATCTGCTCCGGAATCAGCTCCACACAAAGGTCGCATTTCCAGTCATCTTTTTTTTCAGGTTATCCATTATGACTCCTTCCTGCGGCAGTCTGTGCCGCTATATGGATTATAACGGTTTTCCTTGCCTGTATTCCGCAGGTGCGTGTATGATGGTTATGGGATTTTCCGATACGGGAGACGGGAGGGATGCATGGCTTTTTCGGAAGACGAAAAAAAGGTCGCTGCACTGGCGCGGCAGGTGATGGATCTGGCCCGGGACGAGCTGCTGATCCACCTGCGCTTTCTGGACGGCGCCTTCTCCGGGGTGGCCCTCACGGAGCGCTTCGGTATGGAGGGCATGGCCGGAAACGGCCGGGAGCTCCTGTACGATCCGGTGACGGTCCTTCGGTGGTACCGGACGGATCCCCGTCTTCCGGGGCGGGTCCTGCTGCACAGCCTTCTGCACAATGTCTTTTCCCATTCCTTCGCCTATGAAAAACTGGATACGGAGCTGTGGGATCTGGCCGCGGACATCGCCGCGGAGGCCGTGATCCTGGAGCTGGGGCTGGAGGCCGCATCGCTGGATACCGACGGGGAGCTGCAGGGAAAGCTCCGGGTGCTGCGGGAGGATGCGGGAGCCCTGAGCGCCGAAAAGCTTTATGGCTTCTTTCGGAAAAATCCACCCTCGGTGAGAGTCCGGGAGGAATATGCCCGGGCCTTCGCAAAGGATCTGCACCTGCTCTGGAAGGAGGGGGAGCGGTATGAACTGACAAAGGAGCAGTGGCAGCAGATCAGCCGGCGGATCCGGGCAGAACTGAAGTCCTTTTCCAAAGGGAAGGGGATGGGAGAACTGCTGCAAAAAGGCCTGGAGGAGGCGGACCGGGATTCCTACGACTACGGACAGATCCTGTCCCGCTTTGCGGTGACGGGGGAGCAGACCCATGTAAACGAAGAGGAGTTTGACTATATCTATTACACCTACGGGCTGGAGACCTACGGGAATCTCCCCCTGGTGGAGCCTCTGGAATACCGGGAGGAACGGAAGGTCCGGGAGTTTGTCATCGCCCTGGACACCTCCGCGTCCTGCAACGGGGACGTGATCCGGGGATTCCTGAAACGGACGGTTTCCCTGCTGTTTTCGGGGGAGAGCTTCTTCCGGAAGGTGAACATCCGGATCCTGCAATGTGACAGCGAGATCCGGAGCGAGACGAAGATCTCGGAGATGGGGGATCTGAAGGAATTTCTGAAAGACTTTCGGGTAAGCGGGGGAGGCGCCACGGACTTTCGACCGGTGTTTGCCCATGTGGAGGAGCTGCGGGAGGCAGGCGAGTTCGAGAATCTGAAGGGGCTGATCTATTTCACGGACGGATATGGGATCTACCCCTCGCAGATGCCGGACTACGAAGTGCTCTTCGCCTTTCTGGGAGAGGATCCCATGCGGGGGCCGGTGCCCCCCTGGGCGCTGAAGGCGGTGTTTGAAGAAGATCAGCTGTTAAAAGCCGAAAAGGAGAGCGTATGAATATCGCACAGGCAAAGGAAACCATCAAAAACACCATCGGCCTGTACCTGAAAAAGGACGAGTTCGGGGATTACCGGATCCCGGTGGTCAGGCAGCGCCCGATCTTCCTGCTGGGAGCGCCGGGCATCGGCAAGACGGCCATCATGGAGCAGATCGCCCAGGAGATGGGGGTGGCGCTGGTGTCCTACTCCATGACCCATCACACCAGGCAGTCGGCGTTAGGGCTCCCCTTTATCACCCACAAAACCTACGGGGAGGAGGAATTTGCCGTCTCCGAATACACCATGAGCGAGATCATCGCCAGCGTCTACGACACCATGGAGGAGAGCGGTGTGAGGGAGGGGATCCTCTTTCTCGATGAGATCAACTGTGTCTCCGAGACCCTGGCCCCTTCCATGCTGCAGTTTTTGCAGTACAAGGTCTTCGGCCGACACAGCGTGCCCGACGGCTGGGTCATCGTCACCGCCGGAAACCCGCCGGAGTTTAACCGCTCCGTCCGGGAATTTGACGTGGTCACCATGGACCGGATGAAGCTCCTGGAGGTGGAGCCGGATCTGGACTCCTGGATGAAGTACGCCAGAGAGCGGGGGCTCCACGGCGCGGTGCTGGGATATCTGGAGCTGAAAAAAGAGCATTTCTACGTGATGGAGATGACGGCAAAGGGCAGGAGCTATGTCACGGCCAGAGGCTGGGAGGACCTGTCCCAGATCCTGAAGCTCTACGAGGAAGAGGAGCTGAAGGCGGACGAAGCCCTCATCGGGCAGTATCTCCACAACCAGCGGGTGGTGAAGGAGTTCGGCGCCTATTACGATCTCTACTGCAAATACAAGCGGGACTACCACATCTCGGAGATCCTGGAGGGGGAGGTTTCCCCCAGCACCATCGCCAGGGCAAAGAGCGCCCGGTTCGACGAGCGCATCAGCCTGGTATCCATGCTGCTGGACCGGGTGCTGCAGGATTGCAGGAGCGTGATGGGCCGGGCGGATGTCATGACCCAGATCGCCCCGGTGTTTCGCACCCTGAAGGAAAAAGCCCAGTCCCTCTCCGGGGAGGATGCCGCGCAGATGCTTGGATCTGCCGGGCAGGGGAAGGAAAAGCAGCTGAAGACCCTAAAGACCGCGGGGGCGCTCTCCGATGCGGAAAAGACAAAGCTGAAGGCGGCCATTCAGGCCTTTGACGAGGCGCAGCGTACGATCCGGGTATCCGGCGCCCGGTCCGGGGAGGAAGCCTTTGCGGCGGCCTCCGGATACTATGGGAAGGCGGTGGCCCAGCTTCAGAAGGAGGCAGAGGGCGTGCAGAAGGAGCTTCGGAATCTCTTCGGGTTTTCCAAGGAAGCCTTCGCGGAGGGCAATGAACTGCTGCTGCTTCTCACCCAGCTGACGGTATCCGACTACGGCGCCCGGTTCATCGGGACCTTCGGAAGCCCGGAATATGAAGCCCTGAGCCGGGATCTGATGGTGTCGGAAAGACGAAACGAGCTGGCGCAGGAGATCGCAAAACTGGATCTGTAGGCGGATCCGAAAAAGAGGAAGAAAACAGGTGAGAGAGGTATCCCTGAAAACCGCAGGAGGAGAGCTGATCTTTGAGGTGACGCAGCAGGAGGCGCATCTTGCCCGCACCGCAGGACCCGTGTCCGCACCGGAGGTCCCGGATCTGGTGGAAGGAATGCGGGTGACAGCGGTGTCAAGAAAGGCCTTTCTGGGCAAAAAGACCCTGCGCAGGATCACCCTCCCGGAGACCGTGACCCGGATCGGGGACTGGGCCTTTGCGGGCTGCGACAGACTCCGGGAGATCACACTGCCCCGGGCGGAGCTGGAGAAGAGTGTCTTTTTGGGCTGCACGGCGCTTCGGACGGTGCGGATACCGGGGCGGGAAGGGGCACTCTCGGCGGCGGACACTGCCGCGCTTCTGGCGGCGGCCGCCCCCAGACCGGAGGGAGCCTATCTCATGGATCTGCAGGAGGCGGGGAGCGCCGCCTGGCTTCGGAAGTGGGATGCCTGGACCGCGGCTTTCCTGCGGGAATCCGACCAGGAGGGATACGCAAAGCAGATCCTCTGCGGGGAGGAGGACTACGGCAGTACGGATCTGGCGGCCTTTGAGAGCCGAAGGCGGCAGGAGAAGGCCGAACGGTGCATGCTCCGCCTGATGCATGACGGGGGACTGACCCCGGAATTTCGGCAGAGCCTGACCTCGTATGTGACGGATCACATCCCGGGAACGGGGGAGCACGGAGGCGAAAGCTGGCTGGCGGTGGTCGGGCTCCATCCTGCGGAGCCGGAGTGGATCCGGCTCTTTGACAGCCTGGGGGGCATCACCGCCGCAAATGTGGGAGATCTCCTGCAAAGTGTTCCCGAGGAGTATCCGGAGCTTCGGGCCTACCTCATGAAGTCCCGGAGCTCCGGTGCGGATTCGTTCTTCGCGGGACTGGCGCTGTGAAAAACGCATGGGGAAACCGGGAGAGCGCGGCCAGGGGGAAAAGAGCGGCCCCGGGGGAAAAGAGCGGCCGGGATGGCGAAGCCGGGCAGAGTGTGTTATAATCATTTTGTATGTGGCTTTCTATGGGCCCCAGAATGAGTACCGACAGAAAGGACGATGACATGACCCTTGAGCAGGCGAGAGAAAAGTGCGTAAAATACGGGCAGGAGCACGTCCTGCGGTATTATGATCAGCTGACGGATCCGGAGCGGGAGGTCCTTCTGTCCCAGATCGAGGCCACGGACATGACAATCCTCGCCTCCTGCAAAAACCGGGAGGCGCTGGCGAAAAAGGGGGTCATCACGCCCTTAAAGTGTATGGAGCATCCCGAGATCGAAGCGGGAAAAGAGGCCTTTCGAAAGACCGGCCTGGAGGCCATCCGCGCCGGAAAGGTGGCGGCGGTGCTCCTGGCAGGGGGGATGGGCACCAGACTCGGGTCCGATGCGCCCAAAGGGGTCTACAACATCGGGATCACCCGGGAGCTTTACATCTTCGAGTGCCTGATCCGGAACCTCACGGATGTCACCCGGGAAGCGGGATGCCCCATC
>JAFYFY010000046.1 GCA_017543485.1 Lachnospiraceae bacterium
AATTCGGTTCCCAGCTCATGGCGGATTATCTCATCGACCTGGCGGACAAGGGCATCACGGTGCTGATCGTAGTGCTTTGTCTGCATTTCGTGCCGGAAAAGGCTGCGGAGGAGGTCCGGTTTGAGGGCTGGCACCAGCGGCCCATGACCAGTCAGGAGCGAAAGGAAGCGCAGAAGAACCGGTTCCGCTCCATCTCCCTGCGGACAAAGGTCCTGCTCCTTTTGTTCGGCGTTTTGTTCCTGGTGTCCGCATCGGCGACCCTCATCAGCTACCATCTGTACTATCAGGCCTCCGTTACTCTTCATACCAGTATGGGTGCCGGAGTGGCCAAAATGGCTGCGGATGCCGTGGATGCGGAGCTGGTGGATCTGTATCTGGAGGAAGGCGAGGATGCACCGGGATATCTGGAAACGCTGGAAAAACTGGCTGCCATCCGGGAGAGCTCTCCGGATATCCAGTATGTCTATGTCTATCAGATCCGTCCCGACGGGTGCCATGTGGTCTTTGATGTGGATACCCCGGAGACGGAAGGGAGCGACCCCGGAGAGATCATCCCCTTTGACGAAGGATTCATGCCACTTGTGGATGACCTTTTGGCGGGAAAGCGCATCGATCCCATCATCACGGACGATTCCTTCGGCTTTCTGCTGACGGCCTACGAGCCGGTGTATAACAAGGGAAGGTGTGTCTGCTATGCCGCGACGGATATCTCCATGGAGCAGCTCCGGGCGGACAGCTACACCTTCTTTGCAAAGATGGCATCTCTGTTTCTGAACTTCACGTTGCTGGTGTCGGCCATCGGCGTCTGGATGGCGGAGTTTAACATCATCTTCCCCGTCAACAGCATGGCCATGGCAGCCGGGGACTTCATCTACAACAGCGAAGCGGACCGGGAGGAGAGCGCGAAACGCATCAAACGTCTGTCCATCAGCACCGGCGACGAGATCGAGAACCTGTATCAGGCCCTCATCGGCACCACCCAGGAGAGCCTGCGATACATGACCGAGATGCAGGAAAAGAGCGAGACCATCACCAAGATGCAGAACGGCCTGATCCTGGTGCTGGCGGATCTGGTGGAGAGCCGGGACAAGTGCACCGGGGACCATGTCCACAAGACTGCGGAATACGCCAAACTCATCATGATGCAGATGCTGAAGGAGGAGATCTATCCCGATCTGCTCACCGAAGAGTTCATCTTCAATGTGGAAAATGCGGCGCCTCTCCATGATGTGGGCAAGATCGTGGTGCCGGATGCCATCCTGAACAAGCCCGGACGGCTCACGGACGACGAGTACGCCATCATGAAGCAGCACACCAGTGCCGGAAAGGAGATCATCTCCCGGGCTGTGGCCATCGTGCCGGATGCGATATACCTGACGGAAGCCATGAACATGTCCGGAGGGCATCATGAGCGCTGGGACGGCAAGGGATATCCCGAGGGGCTGAAAGGGGAAGAGATCCCGCTGTCCGCCAGGATCATGGCGGTGTCGGATGTGTTTGATGCCCTGGTGTCCAAGCGAAGCTACAAGGACGGCATGACCTACGAGCAGGCCATCGAGATCATCGAGGCCGGCCGGGGGACCCAGTTCGATCCCCAGGTGGTGGATGCATTCCTGCATGCCGAGGCCGGAGCCAGAGAGATCATGGAGCGGTACGCGAAAAAGGAAGCCGGAGAAGAGAACGGAAAGACTTTTTGATGAATGCGGATACCCTGTCAAGAAAAAATACTTGACAGGGTATTCTTTTTCCTGTAAACTCTGCACTTGATATGAATAAAATCCTTGAACGCGCTCTGCTCTATGACTTTTACGGTCAGCTCCTGACGCAGCGCCAGCGAAATATCTTTGAAAGCTCGGTCTTCGACGACCTCTCCCTGGGGGAGATCGCGGAGCAGGAGGGGGTGAGCCGTCAGGCGATCCACGACCAGCTCCGCAGAGCCGAAAAAGCGCTGGAAGAGTATGAGGAAAAGCTCCGGCTGGTGGAGCGGTTTGAGAAGATGAAACAGAGCCTGCAGCGGATCGACGAACTGGCAGGGGCTCTGGAAGCCCGGATCCCCGAAACGGGGAACGAACAGATGAGTTCGCTGTTAGAAGAGATCAGACAGCTGTCCGCCGAGCTGGTGGGCAATTCATAGGAGAGTTTCGTGGCATTTGAAGGCTTAAGCGAAAAACTGCAGAATGTATTCAAAAACCTTCGTGGAAAGGGCCGACTCACGGAAGAGGATGTCCACATCGCCATGAAGGAAGTGAAGATGGCCCTGCTGGAAGCGGACGTGAACTTCAAGGTGGTGAAGAACTTCGTCAAGACCGTGGAGGAGCGCGCCATCGGAAGCGATGTCCTCACGGGTCTCAATCCCGCCCAGACGGTGATCAAGATCGTCAACGACGAGCTCACGGACCTGATGGGAAGCGAGATCACCGAGGTCAAATTCCAGCCCGGCAAATCCGTCACCGTGATCCTGATGGCAGGTCTTCAGGGTGCCGGTAAGACCACAGCCACGGCCAAGATGGCAGGGCAGTGGAAAAAGAAGGGGAAGAAATCCCTGCTGGTGGCCTGCGATATCTATCGCCCCGCTGCCATCGAGCAGCTGCAGTTAAACGGCGAAAAGGTGGGGGTGGATGTCTTCAGCCTCGGAACAGGCGTAAAGCCCGCCCAGATCGCAAAGCAGGCGCTGGAAAAAGCGGAGAAAGAAAGCTACAACGTCGTCATCCTGGATACGGCAGGCCGTCTGCAGATCGATGAGGATATGATGGCGGAGCTGCAGGAGATCAAGAATACGGTCCCTGTCCACCAGACCATCCTGGTGGTGGATGCCATGACCGGTCAGGAAGCCGTGAATGTCGCCAAGGCCTTCGATGAGAAGGTGGGAGTGGATGGCGTGATCCTCTCCAAGCTGGACGGCGATGCCAGAGGCGGTGCGGCCCTCTCCATCCGTGCCGTGGTGGGAAAGCCCATCCTCTATGTGGGTATGGGCGAAAAGCTGGAGGATCTGGAACCCTTCCATCCGGACCGGATGGCCGGGCGGATCCTGGGGATGGGAGATGTGCTGTCCCTGATCGAAAAGGCGCAGCAGTCGGTGACGCTGGACGAACAGCAGGGCCGGGAGATGACGCGGCGCATGCAGAAAGGGAAGTTCGATTTTGAGGACTATCTCGAGAGCATGAAGCAAATGCGCAATATGGGCGGACTGGCCAGTATCCTGGGGATGCTCCCGGGGATCGGGATGAATCCCGCAGAGCTGGACGGTGTGGTGGATGAAAAGAAGCTGGGACGGATGGAGGCCATTGTGCTGTCCATGACGCCTGCGGAGCGGAAAAACCCGAAGCTGTTAAATCCCCAGAGAAAGTTCCGGATTGCGAAAGGCGCCGGTGTGGACATCGCAGAGGTGAACCGGTTTGTGAAGCAGTTCGAGCAGAGCCAGAAGCTGATGAAGCAGATGGGCGGGGCCGGGAAGCACGGACGCGGGATGTTCGGAATGCCCGGGCGCCGCGGCGGATTCCCATTCTGAACCATCTCCAGTGAGACAGAGAGACTGTAGAATGATGACGCGGCCTCGCGGAATACATGCGGTTCTGGCACCGCTTCCGCTGTCGGTCCTCGAAGCAGCGGTTCTAAGTTCGCGCTTCGCATGGGCTCGCGCTCACTAAGAACCGGCCTCGGACAGACTGCCTGAACCGCATGTAATCCGGTCGGTCGCTGAGTGAAGTTGCAGTACATTAGGCTTTACAATAATCAATATCTATTTACTGATATTGAACATATAAGTGATTTTGAAAATTATTATTTGATATCTGAGTACCGTAAGGACAGGGACTGAGCGTAGAGTTCGGTTCGGGCAGTCTGTCTGAGGCCGGTTCTTAGTGAGTACAAGCGTCAGCGCAGTACGAACTTAGAACCGCTGCCCGAAGACCGACAGCGGAAGCGGTGCCAGAACCGAACCTACGCGAAGGAGCGTCCGACCCATTCGGAGCATCCGTCGCATATACCAAGTTAGTTTCAGCGATAACTCGCGTGACTATAAATTTCAATCGTTAATACAGATTTAGGAGGAAACAAAAATGGCAGTAAAGATCAGACTTCGCAGAATGGGCCAGAAGAAGGCTCCCATGTACCGCATCGTGGTGGCAGATTCCCGTTCTCCCAGAGACGGACGCTTCATCGAGGAGATCGGCACTTATGATCCCAACACCGATCCTTCCACCTTCAAGATCGATGAGGAAGCAGCAAAGAAGTGGCTCTCCGACGGTGCACAGCCTACCGAAGTGGTCGGAAAACTCTTCAAGCTGGCCGGCATTTCCAAGTAAATCGACAACTTTCCAATGGAGGTAGGCCTTTATGAACATGAAAGAGCTCGTTGAAGTGATCGCAAAGGCCCTGGTAGACCATCCCGATGAAGTTTCGGTTGTCGAAAGAAAAGAAGGACGGGAGCTGATCTTAGAGCTTCATGTCGCACCTTCCGATATGGGCAAGGTGATCGGCAAGCAGGGACGGATCGCGAAATCCATCCGTGCCGTTGTCAAAGCTGCATCCACAAGGGACAATTCCCACGTAGATGTGGACATCATCGGTTGATCGTCTCGCATGGCTGTGGCAGGGGGAGGTTCCCCCTGCCTTTTTTCAAAGAATGAAAAGAGATGGAACAATACTTTAAGATCGGGATCGTGACGGCACCCTTTGGTATCAAGGGGGAGATGAAGGTATATCCCACCACGGACGATCCTGCCAGATTTAAAAAGTGCAAAACCGTGTACTATCGCCGCAGTGATTCCGCCGAGGCGCTTTCCGAAATGCCTGTTTTTGAGGTGGAGTCCGCCAGAGTGCACAAGGGGATGGTCCTTTTGAAGGTGAAGGGGATCGAGACGCCGGAGGATGTGGCGAAACTGAAAAAGATCGAACTCTATGTGGATCGGGAGCATGCCGTCCGCCTGAAAAAGGATGAATACTTCGTGGCGGATCTCATGGGCATGGAGGTCCTGACGGAGGACGGCGCGAAGCTGGGGATCGTGGAGGATGTCCAGAGCACGGGGGCCAACGACGTGTACCTGGTACGGCTGGCGCAGGGAGGCCTGCTGCCGGTGCCTGCCATCAAAGAGTGCATCCTGGAGGTGGACCCGGAGGCGGGACAGATGAAGATCCACGTGTTGGAGGGCCTCATGGACCTGGTACAGGAACCGAAGAGCGGTTCGGAGGCGTGATGAACTTTCATGTGCTGACTCTTTTCCCGGAACTGATCGAAGGCGTGATGCATACCGGGATTATGGGACGGGCCCTGTCCGAGGACCGTTTTCGGCTGGCCTGCACCAACATCCGGGACTATGCGGACAATCCCAGAGCGCAGATCGATGACTATACTTACGGCGGCGGTGCGGGGATGCTCCTGCGGGCGCAGCCTGTTTTTGATGCTTACAGCTCCGTGCCTGCCGTGAAGGCGGAAAAACACCCCCGCTGCGTCTATATGACGCCCCAGGGAGAGTCATTTACGGAGCGGAAGGCGAAAGAGTTTGCCATGGAGGAGGATCTGATCCTCCTTTGCGGACATTATGAGGGTATCGATGAGCGGGTACTGTCCGAGATTGTGACGGACCGCATCTCTGTGGGGGATTATGTCCTGTCAGGGGGAGAACTGCCGGCCCTCATCGTTATGGATGCGGTGGCGAGACTCCTGCCGGGGGTGCTGGGGAATGAGACCAGTGCGGATGTGGAATCCTTTTACCGAGACCTTCTGGAGTATCCGCAGTATTCCAGACCCGAGGTATGGCATGATATGGAGGTACCTCCGGTGCTCCTGACCGGAGATCATAAGCAGATCGAGGGCTGGCGTCTGGAGCGGTCCAAGGAGCTGACCGGCAGGGTTCGCCCGGATCTATACCGGAAGTATCTGGAGCGGGAAGAGCTCCTGGGGCTTCTTTCCAGAGAAAAGCGCACCAATATCGCCATGCTGGAGGCGCTTCGGTATCATGACACGGATGTGCGATACCGGGATGACCGGTATGTGATCCTGAAGGATTATGACGACAGGACCGTCTACATCGGCCGGATCGACCGGAGCCTGGAGCCTCTGGCGGAGGAAGGATACAAAGCGCTGGAGGGGGAGACCTCCCGGATCGTGGCCAGAGAAGGGGCACTTTCCCCGGAGGCTGCGGAGGCGTATTTGCCGGGCAAAAAGGGATGTCAGGTGCGCTGCAGTCTCTATACCGAGACCCATCCGGTGCCCACGAAAAAGGTGGACCGGGAGGATGGATACAGTACCGAAGCGGCTGCATGGACCAATGAGCTGGTGCGGGACGGAAAAGTGCCGTACCGGTTTTATCCTGCGGAGGATACCGGGACAAGGGCGAAACTCGAAGCCCTGGGGTATTACACCTCGGAGGCTCTGCTGGAGGTTTTTGAGGGAATGGCGGGGGTAAGTTTATGACAGGTCATGGTATCTACAATGCGGATCACGGCGACGGGACCTATACCAATCCGGTGCTGCATGCGGACTATTCCGATCCGGATGTGATCCGGGTGGGCAGGGATTATTATCTGACGGCCTCCAGCTTTTCCAATGTGCCGGGTCTCCCCATCCTGCACTCTGTGGACCTGGTGAATTGGGAGCTTATCGGCTATGCGCTGAAGAAGCTCCCGCACGGGCGCTATGATCGCCCGGTGCACGGATGCGGCGTGTGGGCGCCGGCCATCCGGTATCATGAGGGGCTTTTTTACATCTGTTTCCCCATGCCGGACGAGGGGATCTACATGACCACGGCAGCGGACCCGGCAGGGGAATGGTCGGAGCCCGTGAACATCTGTCCCGGTGCAGGCAGGATCGATCCCTGCCCCTTCTGGGATGAGGACGGCAAAGCTTACCTGGTATCCGGTGTAGCCAAAAGCCGCATCGGTTATAAGAGCGTCCTTCATATCCAGGAGATGCGGCCGGACGGCATGGGGGTGATGGGGGATCCTGTGAAGATCTTCGACGGGAACGAAAATGACCAGCACACCATCGAAGGCCCGAAGCTCTATAAGCGAAACGGGAAATACTATATCTTCGCACCGGCGGGAGGTGTGAAATCCGGATGGCAGACCGTCCTTCGCTCCCATGACATCTACGGCCCCTACGAGTACAGAGTGGTGATGCGCCAGGGAGAAACAAAGGTGAACGGGCCTCACCAGGGAGCCTGGGTGGACACGGTGACGGGAGAGGACTGGTTCCTGCATTTTCAGGATGTCTATGCGGCCGGCAGGATCACGCTCCTGCAGCCCATGACCTGGGAGGAGGACTGGCCGGTGATGGGAGAGCCGGTACCGGGGACCGGATACGGGGTGCCGGTACTGACCCATCAGAAGCCGGATGTGGGGGATCCGGAGTCTCCGAGATTTGAGCCCCCTGCCTCGGATGACTTTTCGGGAGATCGCCTGGGACTGCAATGGCAGTGGAATTCCAATCCGCAGCCGGGATGGTATGATCTTCGAAAGGGGAGTCTGATCCTGCATGCGCAGCACAAAACCGGCCCCTATGGGGATGTGCCTTCTTTGCTCCTGCAAAAGTGGCCGGCACCCGCATTTTGCTGCACCACTGCCCTGGATCTGTCCGGGCTCACGGAAGGGGACGAAGCGGGTGTCATCTCTCTGGGGATGGAATACGGTCTTTTGTCCTTTGAACGAAGAGACGGAGCATTCCTCGTAAAGGCGGTCCGTGGGCGGCAGATCTTCGGAAAGATCCTGGCGGAGCGCACGGAGGAAGAGGTGGTTTTTGAAGACACCCTTCCGGGGGATACCGGGAAGGTGTGCGTCAGATATCTGGTACGGCCCGCAGGACTTCGGAAGATCCCTTCGGAGGAGGTCCTTTTCCCGGATGAGGAGGTATCCCTTCTCTACAGTACCGATGACGGAAAAGAGGTGACGGCTCTTCGGATGACGGCCGTTCCCGGCCGCTGGGTGGGGGTCAAATGCGGCGTCTTTTGCCTGTCGGATCACATGTCTTCCGAGGGGGTCGGGGCGGTGCAGTCCGTGATCTTTGACCGCATCTATCAAAACCCCGTAAAGCGAGGGTTTTTCCCGGATCCTTCCGTGGTGCGGGTGGGGGATGATTACTACATGGTCAATTCCAGCTTCCAGTATTTCCCGGCCATCCCCATCAGCCATTCCACGGATCTGGTCCACTGGGAGATCATCGGACATGCCATCACGGATCCGGAGGATCTGGATCTCGGGGATATCCGGGATTCCCACGGGATCTGGGCTCCTGATATCGCATATGAAAACGGCAGGTTTATCATTCTGGCCACCCTCCGTCTGAACGGCGACGGAAAACGGGGAGGGAATGTCCTGAGAAGGCAGCTGATGGTATCCTCCGAGCGTCCGGAGGGCCCTTATGAGAAGCCGGTCTGGCTGGAGGTGGACAGCATCGATCCCTCCCTTTTTGTGGATGATGACGGCAGACACTATATGGTCATCAGCCCCGGGATCTGCCTGGTCCCCTTAAGCGACGACTGCCGCAGGGTAACGGGAGAGCCCGTGCAGGTCTGGCCCGGAACGGGGGAGCGGTGTCCCGAAGGGCCGCATATCCTGAAGCGGGGGAAGTATTATTATGCCATCCTGGCGGAGGGCGGTACCGGATACGGGCACGGGATCAACGTGGCCAGGTCGGAGAAGCTCTACGGGCCCTATGAACCGTCTCCCTACAATCCGCTGCTCAGGCAGTCTGACCCCGAAGCGCCGCTTCAGCGCTGCGGGCACGGAAAGCTGGTCTGTGACGGGAACGGAGACTGGTGGGTCCTTTATCTGTGCGGAAGACCCAACGGGGGGCATTATACCACCATTGGCCGCGAAACGGCGCTGGAGCCTGTCACGTGGCTGGAGGACGGATGGTTTGTCATCAACCATGGCAGGGGACCCAGCACGGTCAATATCGCGCCCCGGCTTCCCGAAACGAGGACTGCAAAATGGGAGAGGGATGATTTTGACGGAGAATCCCTGAACCTGAACTGGGAGTTTGTCAGAACTCCCGCCAGGGGGAGCTATTCCCTGACGGAGAGACCGGGCTGGATGCGCATCTGGACCCGGGACGGACAGCTTTGGGAGATCCGCGCGAAAAATACGCTGCTCAGAAGGGAACAGGAGCTTTGCTATACCGCGGTGACGAAGCTGGAGTTTGATCCGGTCCGAAACGGGGAGCAGGCCGGACTGACCTGCTACTACAGCACGGCTACCTACGCCCGGTTTTCCCTCTGCTATGAGGAGGGCCGTAAGCTGCAGCTGGTGATCAACAGAAATCACGGAGAAGAACTCATCGCCCAGGTGGAAGAGATCGAAAACGGACCGGTGTATCTGAAAGTCACAGTCGAACATCTGACCAGACGGTTTTCCTACAGCTACGACGGCGCGCGGTGGATTCCGGCAGGCACGCTGGAAAACTGCATCTATCTGTGCGATGAAGGTGTGCCGGATGATCCGAAACGGCATACCGGCACCCTGGTGGGAATCTATGCCAACAACGGTGGCTGCGGAAGCCGGATCCCGGCGGATTTTGACTTTTTTGAGTATACCGACGTTCCCGGCCTGTAAAATATGAAAATTGCAAGCCAAAAATGTAATTTTGTGAAATAGTAACAATGACCCTTAATAGATCAGGCCTTATTCTGTTCTGTTAAAGGGTCTTTTTTTGTGCAAAATACACAAATAACATCGAGAACCGACTGCAGACCGCTCCGAGATCCTATCGTCATCCTGTCCCGCCTTGCGCTTCCCTGCTACTTCTTCCTCCAAACATTCGCCGGGGATAATCGTTAATCCAGTCCTCTATGGCCTGAATCTCTTCAGGTGAGTAAAGTCCTATATCGTCTCCCTTTGGAATCCATCTGCGAATCATGCGATTATGATTTTCGTTGGTACCGCGTTCACCACTCCGATACGGATGAGCAAAGTACACGGTCGTGCGTTTCTTCCGGCTCCTGGAGCATTTTTCAATCTCGCGCCACAGCGCAAACTCCGAGCCATTGTCAAAGGTGATGCTTTGAAAGGTCTTTCGGAACGTCTCCGTTCCCATGCTCCTCTCTAGTCGGTCAAAGGCCCGAAGGACGCTTCCGGCTTTTCGGTCAGGTAAAGGGATGATGCGCTCCTCCCGGCTTTTTCTTTCGGTCAAGGTCAAAAGGCAGGCGTGGTCGTCTTTGGAGCTATAGACGGTATCTCCCTCCCAGTGACCGTAGACCGAGCGGTCATTGATATGGTCAGGACGTTCGTCTATCGAAAGCCCTTTCGTGTAGGGCACGATCCGTTTTGTTTTCCGAATCCTCTGTTTTGCATAGGGCAAGTTTGTGACTTTAAGGCCGGGAATAAACCCCTGATGGATGTAGTTATAGACCGTCTTTTCACAAACCTTAGAGCCGCAACGGACCAAGGCCGCATAGGGACTATACTTCTTGTTGAGTATCAAGTCCCTTAAATCGGACAGCCATTTATCGTCACATGCGAGCTTCCGATGGCTCTTGTTTTTCCATGAACTTTCAGCTCTTCTTTGGGCATAGTCAGCAAGATATACCTTCCGCTCTTTTAGATAGCGGTCTCTTTGGATGCATTTTCCCTTCCTGATTTCCGAGTAGATGCAGGACAGGCTTTTCCCAAGGTCCTCCGCTATCTGCTTTACCGGGACTTTCTTTTTCAGACTTATCTCGATGTAGTATCTTTCTTTGATCGTTAGATGTTTCCCCATTTTCTTTCTCCTTATGGGACCATTCCGCGATCTGATCGCATAGGGCAAGTGCGCGATCAGACAAGAAAATAGTCACATTCTTTTGACGGTGAGGATGTCAAAACAATGTGCTATTTTCTAGCCGCCCCCTCCCGGTCGCTAAGGTCAAGGGCGTATTCGCAAAGGACGCTCACTTTGGTTTCCGGGCTCCGCGCCTTCTCTACCTCCTTCCTTCCCCGACCGAGCTGGTTTGCGCTTCGTATCGAACTAACCGATACTCAAGTGCGCGAATCGGACCTGTCTCTCCACCGCTTCCGATTTTCTTCTGATACTTCTTTGTACGGATGGTCCGGGGGCCGTGATACTCCCGCGCTTTCAATTCGCTGATTTCACCGGGCCCCGTTCCATCTGCGTTTATTCAGTTATCAAGAATCCTTTGATTTCGCGCATTTTCGCAAAGTGTGCCTGGATAGTCAAGGCAAAAAAAACTTTTTTTACCCGCTCACACCTAGGAAAGTTTTCATAAACACCAATTTACGCAAAAAAACTTTTTTTTGACCCTCCGGGCAACCTTGACTATCCAGTCCCACTTTGCAAAAGGGGCATGCGCATCAAAGGCTCCTTGACAACTGAATCGCAGATGAAACTAGGGAGGTGAAATTTATGCGAATTGAAATCACGGGAGTATCACTTGTTAACGGCGTAGTCACGATTAGCGCAGCTGATGTATCAGAAGAAAATCTCCAGCGGATGGAGAGAACACGGTCCGAAGAGCTTCGCGAACTTGAGTATCAGTTCGATACGAAGCACAAACCAGCTCTTGATTACTTAAATCGCTACATGCACAGACAGAAGGCCGCAAAAGGTTCCAAGACCTGGGGCGATGCGCTCCGGGCGATCATCGGAACGGTGACGGAATCTCCACTCAAGATCTACCGGGTTACCGCCTAAGGCGGTCCCGGCCCTGCCGGGGCTCAGAAGACTGGGCCCCGGTTTAAATTTTCAAAGCGCAGGGGCGCAGAAAGGAGTGCTACATGGCACACGAAAACATTTCCAAGAGAGTTGACCTTGTCAACACCATCCTGCTTGCGGAAGGAGCAGAGTTTAAGGTCGTATGCGACCTCAGGTTCAAGGACGGCAAGGTCCGTACGTGCCTGAAACTCACAAGCGAAGAGAGTAACATCTCACCCACGATTTACCCCGATGAAGAGATTGAAAATCTCTCGAACGAAGAGCTCGCAAGGCATCTGATCCGACTCTATAAGGATGCGAAGGTAGGATCCATTGATCCGTCCGAGTTCATGAACAAGGATTACATCCTGAAAAACGTTCTTCCCCGGGCAAGAAAGGAAGATGAAGAGCAGGACATCTACGAAAAGGCTCACTACGCCTACGTGAAGGAGCTGAACATCCTCTACACTTTCTACATTCCGGTGACAATCGGCGCCCCTGGAAAGGCATCCATCACGCTCACGTGGGATCATATCGTTGCAGCCGGGATCGACATGGAAGAAATGATCTGGTGCGCAGAAGCAAATGTCGCAAAGATCGCGACTGTCGAGACCATGTTCGACAAGATGAAAAAGATGCTTGATGAGGATATGCTCGCTTACATCTATGAGCCTGCAATGGAAGATATCTATGTAGTTACAGTACAGGATAGCATCTTCGGAGCAGGGCTTCTCAAGTCCACAGAATATCTTGACATCCTCAGAAGTCATTATGGAGACTTCGTGATCCTTCCGTCAACCATCCACGAGTTCCTCCTCATTCCGGTAGAAAACCATGCTTTCTCCCCGGATGCAAAGGCCTACGAAATGATGGTCCGGGAAGTAAACAGCGCGGAGGTATCTGAGGAAGAAAGGCTCTCAGATACCCCGTATTTTTTCCGTGGAGACCATCTTGAGTATCTCACGGACGAATTGCTCAGAAATTGACAACAGGGCCTTCACGGGCCTAAAAACGCGTTCCCGGGGCGGGGCTGCCCGCTCCGGGAGAAAGGAGAGAAGCATGCGCGGGAAAATCAATGCAAAAGAACACTTCTACATTTTGGTTCTGACACACGAAGGGCCTATGTACGTTACGTCCTTCGGAGAAGGCAAGGTCGCACACTGGGACCGCATGGAAAAACCCCTTGAAGTTAGTGAGAACTACGGACAGCAGGTCGTTCTCGGCCTGAACTGGAACGGATCCCCGGCCGTACTTGTCAATAGCATGTGGGAGGTGGAAACTCAGCCGTTCTTATACGGGAGAGGATGCTTCCAATGGAAGTACAAAGACGAGGATAAGGAAGGAGGTGAAGAAGATGACGCGTGAAGAAATGCGCAGGATTATCTGCGGAGAAAAGGTCAAGAAAGGGTACTGTTGTTATCAGAAAGATGGCCTGTCCCCCTATCAGCTTAAGGAACTCGGTACCAACCGCGGCGTTTATGGATGGAACTGGACGCTGTACTATCACCGCGAGACAGATACCTACTATTTGTCCGGCTATCGGAACATGTGAAAGGAGGAAATGCAGATGGACGAGGAACTGAGGATGTGTCCTAATTGCAAAAACATGGTTTCAAAGTGGGAAATAGTGTTCACCCGTGATTGCCACGGCATCCCCTTCCGACCCGTCTGTCAGCTCTGCTATGCAGAGCTGATGCGGGATGGCTACGATGGGAGTACTACACAGAAGCTGATGAATGTATCGATGATGAATATTGAGGAGATTGAACATGAGCGAAAAGACAGATAGTTTCAGAGACACGTACCGCGAGCAGGTAAGGACCAAGAAGGCCCTTATCGAAGTTATTGACGACCTGATGCGGGTCCTTGATGATGAATTTCTCGATGTATCGACCGAATACCGGGCAGTCGGGAAAGAGACCGAGCAGGCCGTTGACTGGAAAACCAAAGAACCGATGTGGGAGGACGATGAACACACCGTACCATACTTTAGGACCATCTATGACCGTGTGCCTCTCACAGATAGCGAACTCAACGAGGAGCAGAAGGCGAAGATTGCGGCTATCAGGCAGATTTCCCAGACATTGATTAAGCTCAGCTGATAGCGTTACCTGAAAAAATCCCAAAAAGGCAGGAACTCGGTTTTATATCGAGATCCTGCCTTTTTTTGTTGCGGTTGTCGGATTTTGCACCCGTGGGATGGATACGCCGGTCAGGACTGTCGCCTCCATGTTTCAGGTTGTGTGCGTCTTTCGTTTTCATTATGGTACCATTCCGCGATCTGAGCGCATAGGACAAGTGCGCGCTCAGACAAGAAAATAGTCACATTCTTTTGACGATGAGGCTGTCAAAACAATGTGCTATTTTCTAGCCGCCCGTCTCCCGGTCGCGCTTGTGGGGATGGCCTTGCACCTATAGTGAAGATTACTGAAAGGGGACGTGCGCCGGGCTAAGCCGGGCCTTCGGCCTCAAAATCTCTCGGCTGAAACTCAGCCTTCGAGCTTTTGCCCCGGAGTACCCGCACTGTTATCAAAAGGCGATCTGTAGCGAAGTAAACTGGGGGGCCGGGGAGCTTTACATCCTTCCCAGTCACGGAACCGGCGCAAAGATGCGGCGCCGAAGGCCGTTCCTGTTTAGGGCTTAGAAAAGGGAAGGCTTTTTTCGTCCTCTTCGCTGATGGTAAGGAAGCCTGAGCGGTCGACCTCCGAAGCGATGTTCCGATACTCCCGGATGGCTTTTCCGTCAAAAAACTTTGTGCAGTGGATCCGGCGAAGGAAAGCACGCCACGTTTCCGGGCTTTCTCTTTGGACGTGCGGATATTGCAGGTCGAGTCTTTTGTTGCTGGTGATGTATACCTTCGTGAAACAAGCCGTTTTGTTGTTGTAGCGGCAGGGGAGCGCGAGGGGGTAGCGGTCCAGCCAGACGAGCATTTCCGAAATCTCTACTTGCCCGTGAAATTCCTCGAAGAGGACCACGTCCTGCCCTGCGTATCCATCCCACGGGTGGCGGTAATCCGTCACCCTGTAGACATTCTCAAACCCCCACTTCGAGAGGACTCCGAAGGTCTTCCCGGATCCGGTCTCCCCGTACCAATACTCCACCTGCATGTCCCGGAGCTTGTTCCGAAACTCCTCGGCCCTCACAATGTTTCTCACGCGCTCAATGTCCGTCAGCCTGCGCATGTACGCGGGATCCTCCTCCAAGATCTCATAATCCGACATACCTGACTTGATGAACTCATACAAATTTGAAAGGTCCGTTCTTTCCCCTTGCTTTTCATGCGGGGGATCTCCGCTTTCTTCAAACGTATCTTTCAGGTTTGTATCTTCTTTCGCAGAACCGGCATATTTTCCTTCCTTGCGAATATAATCCCTTATCTCTTGAATCGTTCCGGCTCCCGGATCGATATGCGCTGACGGAAAATCTTTTTTGATCTGCTCAAACTTAAAAGGCGAAGGACGAAAAATGAATACGTGCGTATGGTATGTATTTGTCTCCAAACCTATTTCATCACACATACACCAATATACTTCACCTTTATATTTTCCAATGATCGCCTTAATCTGCTCATGAGACATTTCATGCTCAGCCGGATTGTTAATCGTAAGAAACCACTTACGATTTTGAGAACTTTTCTTAGCCATTTCTTTTCCCCTGCAAGGATAAAAAAATACAGAAGTTCAAAAAATACAGCGAAAAATACAAAAAATACAGAAGTAAACTTTTTAATACTGATGCGGGATTGAACCCAAAAAATACAGAAATACAGATGTCCGCTAGGGGTAATACTAGCCCTAGCGGACAGCTCCGCCCTTGACAGCATGAACCCGGAGCCCCGGCAAAGGGCGCTTGCCGGCCGGCGCGCTTACGCTTGCCGCCGTCCGGCAGGACAGCATGCGGGGGCTCCCCCTACTGTCAAGGGTATACGGAGCGGAGCTGATACTCCGAGCCTAATCCCGATAAGGCCGATCTCTAAACCTGCGCCGATAGACCTCCATTTCAAGATCCTCTACTCGCATCATAAGCTCTCGGGTAACAGCAACCAAAACCGCAACCCCGATACAGGCAAGTAATGCCACAATAAAGTAAATAACATCCATCTTCGCCACCTCCTAACAATACTCAACCTTAGGCCGGAACTTCTTATCATGTTTACAACGTTTTCTATGAACACAAGTCAGACACGGATCGTGCTTAAAGATATTTATGATAGGGCAGCCGGTTTTTCGACCCAGGCACACATCCCCATAAAGACAAGTTTGTTCACGAGCGCAATAAAACTGCGCACAGTGAAAAACAAAATTCTCCTCCATTTTCGTCACCTCATTTCTTTACCTTGTTTCGCTGCCGATGGAGCTTAAGATTGATCCGGCTGGGACGGGTAACCTGATCGTTGTCCACATTGCCGGGAGATTGCAGAGCGATAATCTCAGCTTCAGAAAGCATATCCCCCTCCTGACAGCTCTTCATTAGGTTGCCAACACACGCAAGCGTGTCGTAAGCATCATAATCAGCATCTTTGATAAACCACCCATATTTTCTACGTGGTTTGACCATCGTAGGATCCGAAGCGTTCTCCAGTTCATACGCGTCATAAGACCCATGCCGCATAACTCGCCACAACTTATCGCAGGAAATCACCTCGCTTGTTACCTGACGGAGCAGAGCATCCACATGATTAAATCTCTGAGAGGTGTAAACAAGGCTGATATGGTGGTGTCTGCATGTGAGCAGGGTATTCAGAAACAATGGGTCTATGTTCGTCTTGAAGGACCTGGAATTCAGCTGCACGGAGAATTCATCCCCCAGAACAAGCGTATAAGTAAGCGTGTCGTTATATTCGTCGATCTCTCTTTGTTTCTCAGCAACCCGGACGATCTGCGCAAGGCTCTGAAACCGCTCAAAAGGGATCGCGAGGTCCACGTTCGAGATCACGTGAACCTTTTGCGTCACCCACTTTTTCCGGCCAAAATCAAAGACCATTTTGTCGTTATACCGCCTATACCGGGAGATCACGTAATGGACCGCCGACAGCGTTTTCCCTTTTCCGAAAAGACCGACAAAACAGATCAGCTTCCCGGACTTGCAGAGCCGCCACATCTTATAGCGGATAAACTGGATCAAATCCTTTCCCATGTAAAACACAAAGGCGAAAGGATGGAATACAAGAGTCCGTAAAAATACAGATGAAATCAGCAAAATCGCCGCAGCGATAATGAGCAAATATTGCATTTACTACCTCCACAAACCATCCATATTCGCAGAAAACATC
Source organism: Lachnospiraceae bacterium (assembly GCA_017543485.1). GTDB lineage: Bacteria > Bacillota > Clostridia > Lachnospirales > Lachnospiraceae > AC2028. The sequence continues at coordinate 16,896 of JAFYFY010000046.1, forward strand.
ACGAGAAATCTCAATACGGACAGAACGATATATACGGAAATAAGAACCGAGATAACCATTTTGAACAGCTCAGGAAAAGTCGTTACCTCTGTGGTAATTCCAAAAAAAATGAGTAATTGATCAAACAGCTCAGCCATCGTTACCTCCTCCAACGGAAAGTTTCATACACCTTCCAAATCGCTATCGTCAGGACAAATATTACAGAAAGAGCCGTCATACCTTCCAACGGAGTGTACTCGCTAAGCGGTTTATCAAATAGACGGTACTCAGACAGCGTCTCAGACCTCGCGTTAATTTCTTCAACTTCAGACTCAATCGTCTCAACTCTTTCATTCGTCACCTCGAACAACCTGTAAATTTCATCGAGATACGTTAAAATCTGCCCATCAGAATCGACATTCACAACCACAACTTCATTGCCGGAAACATCCGCTTCAGACTCCCCGGAGCCTATCTCCGCATCCGTTTCCAAAACTTCTTCCGGGGCTTCTTCAGGAGCCCCGGGAAAAGGTTCATTCTTATGCTGCATATCTTCCGTAATTTCAGCTTTCACTTAATTCCTCCCTCCTTATAGCAATCCATGCGCCCACCTAAGAACAAGAGCAAAGACAGAAACCATGATGCTGAATATCATGATGCCTTCCAACGTGAAATCCCGTCCATAAATCCGAAACTCGATGCTCATAATGTCATGGACCGTATCAAAAGTTTTCTCCCACAACTGATAATCTTCGCCATAATAATCAGCGGTCCGATTTACATACAGATCATCAACATCGTCCGGGGGATTATAAGTGAAGAGATCATCCGAAGCCGGAAAAGGAGAAAGCTCTTCCGGGCCGGAAGCTCCTCCTGCCCCCGAATCCTGCTCCGTAGTAGTTACATTTCCCGAAGAATCCTTACCTACCACAATCACCGTACTGGTGCTTACCGCCGTAAAATAATATGGACTTGCCTGTAAAATTGCTTCCATAAGCACCTCCCTATTTCAAAGCCTTGAATATCGAAATCACAACACAGGCAGAGACCCCGGCAAAAATTAAAGACCAAATCTGCGGGGGAACAAAAACAAATGCTTCCGTCATGAAATCGCTAAATGCAGAAAAATCCGTTACACTTGTGAGGGCCTTACCGATGGAGCCGATTATCCCGGTAACCATACTCACAAGGCCGGTAAGAAGGCCTCCTACAGCTTCACCAAGACCTTTGAAAACAGATGCCAAAGCAGACCATGCACCGGATGCGGATCCACCTCCTTCACCAGTACCGGATCCGCTGCCTTCACCTGAGCCGCCACCTTGCCCTTCTCCTCCATAATTGTTGGTCACATAGTTATATTCATAGCTATACCAAGTATTCGTCGTGCCGGTCATTTCATCAGTCTCTACATGCTCAACACGATTGATCTGAAGGTCCTGATCTCCTTCGGAGATTTCTGTCCAATTCACCATGATGGCGGTTATGAGAGCCATCAGCTCATCGTTCGTGATGCCGTTGATATAGGTGTCACCTTCTACGATATTTTGGATATACTCATAGCTACTTACGTAACTATTCGAGGAAACCGTATCGTAGTTGTAGGTGTAGTCCTGGCCGGAAGTGGGATCATAGGTAATATTTGTAGTTTGATAGTGATCCGGGGGAGCTCCTTCTCGCCAATTATGGTAAGCAGAAACATTACGAAACATCTGATAAGGACGCCCATCAATAGAAAAAACGCCGATATAGTGAATAGGGTTACTCATATAAAAGTTGACACCCTTCACCGTTTCAGAAAAGTTATAGTTTACATTTTCGGTACTTCCAAAATAGGTTCCATACCCAACACCATTATCACTACTTTTCCTAGACATTGTTTCTACTGACCAATCAATATTTGGAGTAACGAAGATAGAAGTGAACGAAGTACCGTTACTATTCTGATCACCTGCGTGATGAAATCTCTCACCTATGCCATACAAATAGACCGACTTATAACCCCAAACAAAAGCGGCATCAGCACTCGAAGTGTTAAGCCATCCAGTATTATAGTTATTATAGTTATATGCATAGTCACCACCGAATTCCAAAACAATGTCATATCCGGCCTCATAAGCGGCCTCAACATTAGAAATCAAATTCTCACGGTACGTAGGATTATTTCCAAGATTAGAAGAATAAACTTTATGCACATCAATGGAATTGAACCATTTCATGGTCCAGTTATCTTCCTGATCCGCCTGATGGGACTGAATAAGAGCCTGTCCTACTTCAGAAGAAATCCGCGCGGGATGTTTAGAGTCCTGATTATTTTCAACCTTATCCCGAGTTTCATCTTCTGAATAGCCGCCTACAAGAAGTTTTGTAAAATCCTTAAACTGGGAAAGATTATTTTTTCCTGCATAGTACCAAAAATACGCATCAATACCATTAGAGGCCAAAAAAGGACTCATTGTCTTTTTATGCGATAGAGAAACATCGGAAGCATCATAAGATGAATAAAACGTCTCAAAGTCTGATAAAGAACTATTTTGAAAATCAAATTTTAATTGCATATCAGACAAAACAGCCTGATACGCAGCCTGCCTACGAGCCCACTCATAATCAAGCGTCTCCTGAGAAACCATAACGCCAAGAGCAGAAGAATAAAGCTCCGACATGATATTGTCCAAAGCCTGATCCGTAAGCCACCCAACGACAGCATCCCCTATTGCGGATGAAGCATAAGCAATAGGACCATACAAAGCTATTGAAAAAACAAGGAGAGGAACAAGAACAAAAGATAAGATTTTATGGTATACTTTCATATCATACCTCACGGAAAGGAACTCAAAATGGATTATGAATTCTTAACAAAATACACAGCGTTAATCCTGTTAATGTATGTAATAATTGCGAGCATCTTTGGAGCAATTCTTCTTTATCAGAAATTCAAAAAGAATGAAAAAATAATAGCACCAAAGTTATTAGCAATTGTTTGGTCATTTGGAGCAAACTGGTTAATACTGGAAATACTCAAATATGTAGCAATGGCACTTTCAAAATAATGGGCCGGCCGACCTAATAGCCGACCGGCCCATTTTGCAGGGGAACAACAAAGGTTTTTCAGCTTTAGATTGCGCTCCGAAGCTGTCTGATCACCCATGCACCAGTCCCGACCAGGGATGCTGCCGCGAAAAAGACGAGAATAGGCTGAGCGATGATCGCGTTCAGGATGGAACCGCCGAGGGAAACGACATTTCCCATGGCATCGATCAGGGTCTGCACACCATTTGCGGCCGCGCCTTCACCAGAGAGAATAACGGTAGTCAGCATTTTCTTTTCCTCCTTCTATATTTATGCACCGTATGCATTACGGTTGAGGTGACGGGGGGCCGGAGGGAGTCCGAACCCCCTATAACAAATCACGGGAGTGATTTTGTTACTTAGATGCAGGCTTGATCACCGAACAGCCGGAAATCACAGCCTTTCCCTGAAAACCGGGCTGATAATGAAGTTCCACAACATCACCAACCTTACAATTCAGTTCGACAGTTGAAAACTCAGCCCCGCAGAAAACTCCCTGAGCATGAACATCAGGATCGTTTGCGCCAGCTTCGTAATCCGAAAACGGACGAGAAACATAGTAGTTAAAGTAGTCCCGAGTCTTGTCCTTGTTCTTTGACTTTCTGATACCTAAAATAGTTACCTGCATTTTTTTAATCTCCTTTACAAAATATTTTCTTTGGACAACCTCCCTTTAAGCGTCACCTCCTTATAGGAGGAACGAACTTTCGTTCGTTACATTTTTGTTATACAGTTTTCCCCGGCCTGTAAAATAGCAAAAACTGCTTGCAAATCCGCAGTTCCTGTGGTAAAGTTCTACTGTTGCGTTATACAGATGGTCCTCTGTCCCAAAGGAAGGGTTATGAACATCCTTGTGAAAGGAGTTTTGAAATGAACGACATCATCAAAGAGATCGAAGCAGAGCAGTTAAAGAGCGAGATCACCGAGTTTAACGTCGGTGACACCGTCCGTGTCTATGGAAAGATCAAGGAAGGTAACCGCGAGAGAATTCAGGTGTTTGAGGGCGTGGTGATAAAGCGTCAGGGCGGAAGCAGCCGTGAGACCTTCACCGTCCGCAAGACCTCCGGCGGAGTCGGCGTCGAGAAGACCTGGCCCCTTCACTCCCCCAATGTGGAGAAGATCGAAGTGGTCCGCCACGGTAAGGTTCGCCGTGCAAAGCTCAACTACCTGCGTCAGCGCGTCGGTAAGGCCGCAAAGGTCAAGGAAGTCATCCGGTAAGCCGGAAGCCTTTCGGAACCGTTCATCAAAGCTTGGAAAGGGCAATCGTCAGATTGCCCTTTTTGCTGTTTAGAGGTACAATAAACCTATGTCAAAACAGGGCGGACTCAGTTTTTACAAGCGAAGAAAGAAGATCAGCGCGAAGACGATCCGGGAGATTCTGTCCTGGCTGTTCGGGATCCTGACCGCCGTTTTTTTTGCCGTGGTGCTGGTGTATCTCTTCGGCATGACCACCAATGTGGTGGGGGTCTCCATGATGCCGGGACTGCAGGCGGAGCAGGGGATCATGGTGGACCGGTTCCGGTATGTGCTCACCCAGCCAAAGCGCGGAGATGTGGTGCTGTTTTTGCCAAACGGAAATGAAAACAGCCATTACTACACCAAGCGGGTGGTGGCCAGACCCGGGGATACCATCATCATTGAAAACGGCGTCTGCTATGTGAACGGGACCCCGTCGGAATATGTGACGGAAAAGGTCTACGATGCCGGCATCGCCTCCTCGGAGATGACCTTAAAGACCGGTGAGTATTTTGTGCTGGGAGACGATCCTTCCTCCAGTGAGGATTCCCGCTCGGCCAACATCGGTCCGGTACAGGAAAAATATATCGTGGGAAAGGTCTGGCTGGCCCTCAGGCAGGGGGAGAGCAAGATGCATTTCGTAAAATGACCCGCACGGGAAGGAATCCCCTTCGTGTACGGATCCTGCAGGTAATACAATGAACCTGCAATGGTATCCCGGACACATGACAAAGTCCGTCCGGGCGATGAAAGAACAGATGGGGCTCATCGATCTCGTCATTGAGATCGTGGATGCCCGGATCCCCTACAGCAGTCGGAATCCGGATATCGAGGAGCTGGCGAAGGGGAAGTGCCGGATGCTGGTGCTGAACAAGACGGATCTGGCGGACCCTTCCGTTACGGCCCTCTGGAAGAAGGCGTTTGAATCCCGGGGGATCACGGTGCTGGAGCTGGATGCCAGAAAGAGCGACGCAGCGTCCAGGGTAAGGCCTCTGATCCGGGAGGCCTGCCGGGAGAAGACCCTCCGGGACAAAAAGCGCGGCATCGTGGGACGCCCGGTGAAGGCCATGATCTGTGGGATCCCCAATGTGGGAAAATCCACCCTGATCAATTCCATGGTGGGAAAGACCTCCGCAAAGACCGGCAACAAGCCCGGTGTCACCAGAGGAAATCAGTGGATTCAGACCTCCTTTGGCGTCACGCTTCTAGATACCCCGGGGATCTTATGGCCGAAATTCGAAGACCAGACCGTGGGCAGGCATCTGGCTCTCATCGGATCCATCAATGATGACATCCTGGATGAAAAGGAGCTGGCCCTGGAGCTGATCAGGATCCTGTCCGAGGCCCATCCGGAGGCCCTCGCCGGAAAGTATGAGATTTCCGGGACGGGGGACGGATATGAAGCGCTGGAGCTTGCGGGAACCCGCCTGGGGATGCTGGGAAAGGGCGGTGAGGCGGATCTTTCCCGGACCGCAAAGCGGATCCTGGATGACTTTCGAAGCGGCAGACTCGGGCGGATCTCTCTGGAAACACCCGAAAAGGAGAAAGCATGAACAAGGTATTGAAGGAACTGTTTGTTACGGCCATCTATCTGCTCTTTGTGTTCGGACTGACCTTTTTTGTCCTGAAATATGTGGGTCAGCGGACACTGGTGGAGGGCAGCTCCATGGAGGGCACGCTGCAGGACGGAGACAATCTCTGGGTGAACAAGTTCCGCTACCGGTTCCACGATCCGGAACGGTTTGATATCGTGGTATTTCCGCCCTATGAGGAGACCAGCCGGGTGAACTACATCAAGCGTGTCATCGGTCTGCCCGGGGAGACGGTGCGCATCGGTCTGGACGGCACCATCTATATCAACGGGGAGCCCCTGGTGGAGAGCTACGGCCGGGAGGTCATCGACGAAGCCCATATCGGACTGGCTTATGAGGAGATCAAGCTGGGGGAGGATGAATACTTCGTTCTGGGAGATAACCGCAACAATTCCACCGACAGCCGTTTCCCGCAGGTGGGCAATGTGAAGCGCAGCCAGCTCATCGGAAAGGCCGTATGGCGGATCTTTCCCTTCCGGAAATTCGGCCGGATCTATCCAAAGGCAGGTGCATGATGAAGCGCATCGGCGAGATCACGGCATTCCTGAAAAACGCTCCCTTGGAGGAACTGGAGGCGCTGCTTGACGAGTACCGCACCGATGAGCGGGAGGGGGTTCAAAAGCTCCTGGTCAAAGAACGGAAACGCCTGGATGCCTGGCGCGCGGAGAAGGCCCGGATCCATGAGCTGGGCCGGTTCGAGCGGGAGTATGCGGACTATGCCTTTATCTGCGGCATCGATGAGGTGGGCCGGGGACCCTTTGCGGGACCTGTGGTGGCCGGCGCCGTGATCCTTCCGAAGGATTGTGAGATCCTCTATATCAACGATTCGAAGAAACTCTCCGAAAAAAAGAGAGAAGAGCTTTATGAGGTGATCTGTGAGCAGGCGGTCTCCTATGCGGTGGGACATGCATCGCCCCGCAGGATCGATGAGATCAACATTCTCCAGGCCACTTACGAAGCCATGCGGGAAGCGGTCTCGAAGCTGAGTCCCCAGCCGGATCTTCTCTTAAACGATGCGGTGACCATCCCGGGGATCGCAGTCCGGCAGGTGCCCATCATCAAGGGGGATGCCAAGAGCATCTCCATCGGTGCCGCCAGCATCCTGGCGAAGGTGACCAGGGACCGGGAGATGAAGGCATATGCGGAAAAATACCCCGCCTATGGGTTTGACCGCAATGTGGGATACGGCACCCAGGAGCATCTGGAGGCCCTGAGAGCGTACGGACCCTGCCCCATCCACCGGGCATCCTTTATTCACGCCCATGTGACGCCGGAGGATCTGGAGAAACTCCGAAAGATGCAGGAACAGGAAGCATGAATCTGAGCACGGATCTGTCCACCAGCAGTTCCATACAAAAGAGCGCATATTCACAGACGGATGCTCCCATCACGGTGAGCCCGAAGGGATCAGCGGCGCTCTCCGGACTATCCTCCGGCCAGACCTTTCAGGCGGAGGTTGTTTCCCGTGAGGGAAACGAAGCCACCCTCAGGCTGGAAAACGGACAGACGGTAAATGCCAGACTGGGGAGCGAGATCCCCTTAGAGCCCGGAAAACTCCTGACCTTTGAAGTCAGGCAAAGCGGCCAGACCCTCTCCATCAGTCCGCTTCAGACCAATCTCTCTGCCGATCCCAATGCCGTCAGAGCGCTTCAGATGGCGAATCTTCCCATCTCCGGTACCTCCGTGGAAATGACCACCCTGATGATGAAGGCGGGGATGTCCATCGACAGAGCCAGTCTCCAGCAGATGCTGTCCCGGGTTACGGCAAACCCCGGAGCGGGTCCCGGGGACATCATCGATCTGACGAGGCTGGGCATGAAGGTGACTCCCGAAAATCTGGAGCAGCTCTCGGCCTACAAGAATCTGTCCTATCAGATAGGCGACGGTATGCGGGAGGTGGCCGGAAAGCTAAGCGATGCCCTGATGCAGCTCACCGGTGCGGGAGCGGGAGACGCCTCCGTATCCGGAGGGGTGGACCTGTCCGCGGCATCCTCTCTGATGCAGGGCCTGCTGGAGGCTGCCGCGGCCTTTGAGGATGCGGCGGGAACCGGCGCAGTTCCTGCAGCAGCCCAGGGAGCGGAGACAGCTGCCGGGAATCAGGTCATGGCTGATCCGGGACAGACAGGGGCGGCTGTGGGTGCCGCTGAAGGCGGTGAGGCGCAGGAAGGCGCAGCAGCCCAAACCGGACTCCCTGAGGAGATATCGGCGGGAAGGGCCGCGGCAGGGTCCGAGGTCGGAGCGGGAAATCCCGCAGGAGATGCAGCGGCTAATTTCCGGGCAGCCGGTGCGGAGGCAGCCGGAGGTCCCGGACCCGAAGCCGGAGCTTTGCAGGCCGGGAATGAGACCTCCGCTTCTTCGGATGCCGCTTCCCGTGCCCTGGAGCTGTTAAAGGCCATGGGACAGGCGCCGGAAGAAGCGGAACTGTCCGGAGCGGCGCAGCATGCCCGGGAACCTGCAGGCGCAGCGGAGAGGGGCACAGACGCCGCATCCATGCAGGCGCAGCAGACAAAAGCGCCCCCCCCGTACCGGATGCCTCTGCCGGATGAACAGTCCACGCATCTTGCGCAGCTTTCCGCGGATCTGGAGAAGCTTTCGCAGTCGGATCCGGAGCTGGCGCAGCAGATCCGGGAGGAGACAGGAGACCGGCCCCTGAGCGATCTGTCCGGGGGAGAGCTTTTGAAGCTATCCGCTGCCCTTCTCGGCAGAGCCTCCGCCGCGGGAGAGGGCAGAAACGCCCAGGCTCTTTTGCACATGCCGTCTCTGAAAAATGCCCTTTTTTCCACGCTTCAGAAGCAGTGGAGCATCGAGCCGAAGGATGTGGCCCGAAAGGAGGAGGTGCAGGAGCTCTACAGAAGACTGGATGCGCAGCTGAGCGCCATCCGCGGAGCTCTGGAAGGTGCCGGCATGCAAAAAAGCGATGCCTTTCAGGCGGCTTCCCATATGAATCAGAACCTGGACTTCTTGAATCAGCTGAACCAGATGTATGCCTATGTGCAGCTTCCGCTTCACCTGGAGGGGCGGGAAACCGGGCATGGAGATCTCTATGTCTACTCCAACGGAAAAAGGCTCTCCTCCAAGGACGGAAGTGTCAGCGCCCTCCTTCATCTCGATATGGAAAATCTGGGACCGGTGGATGTCTATGCGTCCCTGAACTTAAACAGCCCCACCCAGAAGGTGACCACCCAGTTTTACGTGCGGGATGATGAGGTGTTGGACTTTCTGGAGGCCCACATGGACCTGCTCACCGCCAGGCTGGAAAAGCGGGGGTACAGCTGCAGCTGTAAGATGACCCTGCGGGGTGAGGCGGCGGAACCGGAAACACAAAAAGCACAATCCGGCGGCGTCAATGTCCTGCTGGCGCATCTGGGCGGCGGGATCCGTTACTCCGGGAGCTCCTTTGACGCCAGAACATAAAGGATCAACAAACAGGCAGACGGCAGAAGAGAAACGGAAAATCAAACAGGCGATCGCACTGGAATACGATCCGGCGGACGAGGCCCCCAAGGTCATCGCCTCGGGCCGCGGTGCGCTGGCCGAAAAGATCATCGAAAAGGCGAAGGAAGCGGATGTGCCCATCCACCGGGATGACAAGCTGGCAGATACCCTTTCACGCCTGGAGATCGGAGAGATGATCCCCCCGGAGCTTTACGAGGTGGTGGCTGAGATCCTGATCTTCGTGGATTCCATGGACAAGATCAAGAACAAGCTGGCCACGTAAAGGAATGCGAAAAGGAATGCGATATGAACAAACGCAGTGTCGGCACGGCGTATGAACAGCGGGCCGCAGACTATCTGAAAGAGCTTGGATACCGCATCCTGGAACACAGCTTCCGCTGCAGGACCGGGGAGGTGGATCTGGTGTGCTGGTCGCCGGAGGGGATCCTGGTCTTTGCCGAAGTCAAATACCGGAGAAACGCATCAAAAGGGACGCCGGCGGAAGCAGTAACGCCCGCGAAACAGCGGACCATCTCCCGTGTGGCGGCCTTCTACCTGGTGCGATACCGGGTGGACCCCAGGACCCAGGTCCGATTTGATGTCATCGCCTTTCTGGGCGAGGAAATGACCCATTATCAAAACGCATTTGCATATTGCCCGTAAAGGAGAACAAATGGCGAACATTCTGGTCTGTGACGATGACAGAGAGATCGTGGATGCGATCGAGATCTATCTGAAGCTGGAAGAGCATACCGTATTCAAGGCCTATGACGGCCTGCAGGCACTGGAGATCCTGGAGAAGGAGAACATCCACCTGCTGCTCATCGATGTGATGATGCCCCGTCTGGGGGGGATCGAGACCGTGATGAAGATCCGGGAAAAGAGCACCATCCCCATCATCATCCTCTCCGCAAAATCCGAGGAATACGACAAGATCCTGGGGCTGAAC
>JAFYFY010000047.1 GCA_017543485.1 Lachnospiraceae bacterium
GGCTCTTCGGCAATACGGAGGCCAAACGGGTCATCGCCAGCGTGGGTCCGGAGCAGGAATACTTTCTGGTGGACCGGGCCAAGTATCTCAAGAGACAGGATCTGATCTTTACCGGCAGGACCCTCTTCGGCGCTCCCGCGCCCAAGGGGCAGGAGCTGGAGGTTCACTATTTCGGCGCCATCAGAGAACGGGTGGGATCCTTTATGAAGGATCTGAACATCGAACTCTGGAAGCTGGGGGTCACGGCCAAGACCCAGCACAACGAGGCAGCCCCCGCACAGCACGAGCTGGCGCCCATCTACGAGACCGCAAACATCGCCGTGGACCACAACCAGCTGGTGATGGAGACCATGAAAAAGGTGGCGGAGCGGCACGGCCTGAACTGCCTGCTGCACGAAAAGCCCTTTGCCGGCGTGAATGGCTCCGGCAAGCACGACAACTGGTCCTTAAATACCGACAATGGTGTCAATCTTCTGGATCCCGGGGTCACGCCCAATGACAACATCCAGTTCCTGCTGGTGCTGGCCTGCATCCTGAAGGCTGTGGACACCCATGCGGATCTGCTGCGGCAAAGCACCGCCAATGTGGGCAATGACCACCGTCTGGGGGGCAACGAGGCGCCGCCGGCCATCATCTCCGTATTTCTGGGAGAGCAGCTGGAGGATGTGGTGAGCCAGCTCATCGAGACCGGCATGGCGGACCACGCCATCGCGGGGGGCAAGCTGGAGACCGGTGTCTCCACCCTGACGGATGTGGAAAAGGATGCCACGGACAGAAACCGCACTTCCCCCTTCGCCTTCACCGGAAATAAATTCGAGTTCCGAAGCCTGGGAAGCTCGGATTCGGTGGCAGACCCCAACACCACCCTGAATGCCATCGCCGCGGAGGCCTTCTGTGAGGCGGCGGATATCCTGGAGCAGGCGGAGGACTTCGATATCGCGGTCCACGACCTGATCAAAAAGTATCTCTCGGAGCATCAGCGGATCATCTTTAACGGGGACGGCTATTCCGAGGAGTGGGTGGCGGAGGCGGCCAGACGCGGCCTGCCCAACATCCCCACCATGGTGGAGGCCTCCAGTGCCCTCACCACGGAAAAGGCCGTGAAGCTCTATGAAAAGTTCGGGATCTTCACCCGGGCGGAGCTGGAGTCCCGTGAGGAGATCCTTTACGAGACCTATGCAAAATCCATCAACATCGAAGCCATGACCATGATCAACATGGCGAAAAAGCAGTACATCCCTGCAGTGATCAGCTACAGCAGCCGCCTGGCGGAAGGCTGCGCGGCTGTGGCGGCCCAGGGTCTGGAGCCCAGGGTCCAGAAGGAGATCCTGCGCCAGGTCACGGAGAAGCTGGGGCTGGTGTACGAAGCGGTGGGAGCCCTGGAAAAGGCCGTGGAGGAAGCGGCTGCTGCAGGCAGCGCAAAGGAGACGGCCTTTGTGTACCTGCGGAAGGTTGTGCCCGCCATGGAGAGCCTCCGGGTTCCGGTGGATGCCCTGGAGATGCTGGTGGACAAGAGCTGCTGGCCGGTGCCTTCCTACGGGGATCTGATCTTCGAGGTCTGACGGCACCAACCGGAGAAAGGAACACGGGACCGTGGATATCCGCACAGCCAATGTGGCGATGGAAGCTTATACCATCATCCTGCTGGGAGTGCTCATGCTCTCCCAGCTGCTCAGAAGAAAGAGGGCTCGGGAGAGTCACCTCTTTTTCTGGCTGATGTTTGTGTATGCCATGGCGGTGGGGGGCGACCTCTTTGCCTGGATCTGGTCGGACGCGGATTCCCCCCTGGCGATCTTCTTTCAAAAGGCCGGCAATTTCACGGCCTATCTGGCGGGCTTTGCCGCTTATCCGCTGTATGCCAGCTATCTGCACACCATGATCCGCCAGCGCTACCGGATGGATGCCAGGTCCGGTATCTGGGTCCGTCTGATCCTGGGCATCAGCGGCCTTGGCATCGCCCTCACCCTCAGCAATCCCTGGACCCATGTCTTTTACCGGATCGGGGAAGACGGATCCTGGCTGGGAGGACCCTTCGTGCTGTTCCATGATATCGCGGCGGCATTGGAGATGCTGCTGGTGATGATCTCCATCTGGCTCATCCGGGAGGTGGAGCTTGGATCCAAGCTCCGGGCCATGGCCTTTTCCAGCCTGCCCATTCTGGGGACTCTGGCAGACTTTGTGGAGCGGGAGCTGACGCTGATCTATCCCCTGACTGCCTTTTCCTTTCTGTTCTGCTATGTGAACTTTCAGCTGCGCCTGGAACAGGAGAAGTTCCGGACGGAGTCGGATCTGGCCCAGGCCAGGTCGGATTTTCTGCTGGGGCAGGTGAAGCCCCATCTGGTCTTCAACACCCTCAATACCATCTACCATCTCTGCGGCAAGGATGCAAAGGTGGCCCAGTGGGCCGTGGGGGAGTTCAGCGAGTTCCTCCGGGACAATATCGACGGAGTCGCCTTTCGCCAGCCCATTGGGATCTCCCGGGAGCTGGAATATGTAAATCACTACATCCATCTGGAAAAGCTCCGGTTCGGAGACCGGATCCGGTTCGAGTTCGACATCCGGTCGGAGGACTTTCTGATCCCGCCCATGACGGTTCAGCCCCTGGTGGAAAATGCGGTGACCCACGGTGTCTCCAAAAAGGAAGAGGGAGGATGCGTCACCATCCGCACCCTGGAGACCGATGAGTCCTATCAGGTGGTGGTGGAGGATGACGGCGCAGGCTGTGATGTCAGAAAGCTGGAGGAGGATATCCACCGGGAGAGTCCGTCCGAAACGGACGCTGCGGGAAACGGACAGCCCCAGAGCCGTCCCCGGGTGGGGATCGGCAATACCAGAGAGCGGCTGGCACTGTATAAGGGGTCGCAGCTTGTGCTGGAAAGCCGTCCGGAAGGGGGATTCCGGGCGATCATCATCATTCCGAAAAAAAGTGTTGAAAAATCGAAATCAGTTTAGTATAATGTCGAATGTGATGCGGATAGCGCTATAGCCAAATGGTAAGGCAGCGGATTCTGATTCCGTCATTTTCCAGGTTCGAGTCCTGGTAGCGCTGCACAGGCCCCGGCGTTTCGCCGGGGCTTTTTCTTATGATCACTTAGAGCACGCAAATGGAGGGAGAAATGGAAAACGCGAAAAAATTCTTCAAAGAGTTCGGTATGCGCTTCTTTCTGGGGACACTCATCGTCTTTGCCTCACAGATCCTCACCAGCATGATCGCCACGGCGATCTGCAATGCCATGGGGATCGATCTGAGCGACAACATGGTGGCACAGCTCCTGGTGGCACTGGTGCCCATGTATCTGGTGGGAATGCCGCTCCTGGCGCTGCTGGTGAGCAAGATCCCGGTGGAGGCCCCCACCATCGAGGACAAGCGGATGCATGCGGGGCACATCATCAAGGCCTTCGTCGTGACCTACGGTCTCGTGATGGCATCCAACCTGGTGGGCACTTATCTGGGGGTTTTCATCGAGTCTCTGGTGCACGGTGCCCAGGCTTCCACCAACCAGATCCAGACCATCGCCATCGAGGGCAATATGGCCTTCAACGCCGTCTATATGATCCTCTTTGCACCGGTGTATGAGGAATTCATCTTCCGGAAGCTCATCGTGGACCGGGTCTCCCGCTACGGACAGGGCGTGGCCGTGGTGGTGAGCGGACTGATGTTCGGTCTGTTCCACGCAAATCTCACCCAGTTTGTCTACGCCTTTGTGATGGGTGCCTTTATGGCCTACATCTACAGCAAGACGGGGAAGATCCACTACACCATCATCCTGCACATGATCGTGAACCTCTTCGGCTCCGTCTTCAGCGTGCTGGCCATCCGTCAGATCGACCTGAATGAGTATCTGGAGATCGCATCCTCCGGAGATATGGCAGCGCTGATGCAGTATGCCCAGGAAAACGCCGCCGGTTTTGCCGTCTACGGCATGTATATGATGTTTGTGGGGATCATCGCCATCGTGGGCATCATCCTCTTCATCGTGGCTCTGGCGAAAAAGCAGTTCTACTTCCTGCCGGGGGAGACCCAGATCCCTGCAGGGCAGCGCTTTAAGACCGTGATGGGAAATCCCGGCATGATCCTGTTTTTGGTGCTCTTTGTCCTGATGATCCTGGGAACCATGTTTATGCCGGCCCTGACGGGCGGTGCCATGGGCTGAGGGGAGTCAGGAGAGCCTTATGTATCATTTTGAGCAGCGAGTCCGCTACAGTGAGGTGGATGAACAGCGTCTTCTGCCACTGTCCGGCATCATCGACTATTTTCAGGACTGCTCCACCTTCCAGTCGGAAGATCTGGGGGTGGGGCTGGACTATTTGACCGCCAGGGGGATGTTCTGGGTCATCAACAGCTGGCAGCTGGAGATCCTGCGGCGTCCCGCACTGGGAGAGGCGGTCAGCGTCTGGACCAGACCCTATGAACTGAAAGGGTTTCTGGGATTTCGAAACTTCTATTTGAAGGATGAGGCGGGGGAGTACCTGGCAAAGGCCAATTCCATCTGGAGTCTGATCCGGACAGACAGCTTCCGGCCCGTGCAGATCCCGGAGGAAGTGATGGGGGCCTATGAGCTGGGGGAGAAGCTCCCCATGGAGTACGCGCCGCGAAAGATCAGACCGGAAGGAGAGACCGCACAGGCGGAGCCCCTTACCGTATCCAGGTGGCACCTGGATGTGAACCATCATGTGAACAACGGAAGATATATCCAGATCTGCCAGAGCCTTCTGCCTGCGGGATTTGAGGCAAAGAAGCTCCGGGCGGAGTACCGGGCCCAGGCCTTTCTGGGAGATGTGCTGCACCCCGTGATCTACACGGAGAGCACGGATCCGGAAAAATATGCCGTGGCATTAAACGATGCGGAAGGGAACGCCTACGTGGTCCTGGAGGTGGAAAGATGACAGGTCTCGGACAAAAGCAGACCCTGAAAATCGCAAAAAAGACGGATTTTGGCGTCTATCTGGCAGGACCGGAGGGGGAGGAGATCCTCCTGCCCAAAAAGCAGGTCCCGGCAGGTGCGGGCATCGGGGATCCCGTGGAGGTGTTTTTGTACCGGGATTCCGAAGACCGGCCCATCGCCACCATCCATATGCCCCTTCTGACCCTGGGAGGACTGGCGCGCCTTCGGGTGCGGGACGTGAACAAAAACGGCGCCTATCTGGACTGGGGACTGGAAAAGGACCTGTTCCTGCCCTACAGAGAGCAGACCTACCGGGTAAAGGCCGGGGATGAGGTGCTGGTTACTCTGTACCTGGATAAGAGCGAGCGGCTCTGCGCCACCATGAATGTCTATGAAGCCCTGTCCGCCGAGACCCCCTACCGGAAGGACAGCAGGGTCTGCGGCACCGTATACCTGATCAGCGAGCGCTTCGGCGCCTATGTGGCGGTGGATGACAGGTACTCGGCCCTGATCCCGAAAAAGGAGATGTACGGCGCGGCGGAAAAGCTCCGGGTGGGGGCGCAGACCGAGGCCCGGGTAGCCAGAGTCTTAGAGGACGGCAGGCTGGAGCTTTCCGTCCGGGACAAGGGCGCCCTGCAGCGGACAGAGGACGCACAGCTTTTGGAGGAGCGGATGCGCAGAAGCGGCGGAAAGCTCCCCTTTACGGACAAGGCCTCCCCGGAGACCATCGCGGAGGAGACGGGCATGAGCAAGGCCCAGTTTAAGCGCGCGGTGGGGAAGCTCCTGAAGGAGGGGAAGATCGAGATCACGCAGAGGGAGATTCTTTACAAAGGCTGAGAAGTTCGCTACAATATGGTTCAGAGAGGGACCCCGGGAGCCGAAATAAAAGCTGAGGATTCTCCTTTGGTCCGAGAACTCCTGTAATGGATGGAGACCGTTTTTGAATGACGCAGGGAAGCGTCAGGGAGGTGCACATGAATGTAGGGATCAATCTGGGCGTCACGGAGCTGTCCACATCCTACAACCAGGCCACCCTCGCAGGCAAGGTGAGCGAGGCGATGCTGGCAAAGGGGATGGACATGAACGAGCAGCTGGGCGAGGGCCTGGTGCAGATGATCGACGCGGCTGCCATGGAGAGAAGCGTGAACCCCGCAGTGGGCGGGAACATGGACGTGTCCGTGTAAGCGCAAAGGCCCGGTTTTGGGCCCAAAGAAGACAGATCAACACGGAAAACCCCGAGGCAATGGGCCTCGGGGTTTTCTTTTTGTCACATTTTTACAAAAATTCCGTTGCTTTTTTGTGCAATTTTGTATAATATGTTCCACATAGGGGTATTTTGCTTCAGATAGGGGAAAAATCATGATTTCAAACCAGATTTTGCAAAGCACATTGGACGGTCTCAAGACCATCGCCAGAGTGGAATTCGGGATCTTCGATCCCGAGGGAAAGACCGTGGCCTCCACCAGGGAGTTTGAGAGCGGAGAGCTGCAGGTGGCTGCCTTTGCGGCGTCCCAGGCGGATTCCCAGGAGATCCAGGGGCTGCAGTATTTCAAGATCTTCGACGATCAGCAGCTGGAGTATGTCCTGGCAGTGGCCGGCCCCGGGGAGGATGTGTACACCATCGGAAAGATGGCGGCCTACCAGATCCAGGGACTGATGGTGGCCTACAAGGAGCGCTTCGACAAGGACAACTTTGTCAAGAACCTCCTGCTGGACAACCTGCTGCTGGTGGATATCTACGGCCGGTCCAAAAAGCTCCATATCAAAAACGATGCCTTCCGGGTGGTGATGGTGATCGAATCCGCGGGGGCGAAGGACAATAATGTCCTGGAGCTGACCCGGACCTGGTTTGGCACCGCGGGAAAGGACTTTATCACCACCGTGGATGAAAAGAGCGTGGTGGTGGTAAAAGAGATCTCCGCTGCGGACGCCATCAGCGAGGTGGAGCGCACGGCGGGTACCCTGCTGGCCTTCCTGGAAAAGGAGGGGGCCACGGAGGTCCGGATCGCCTACGGTACCGTGGTGGCCGAGATCAAGGAAGTGAGCCGCTCCTACAAGGAAGCGCGCATGGCGGCGGATGTGGGCCGGATCTTCTTCGAGGAACGCCGGGTCATCGCCTACAGCGAGCTGGGGATCGGACGCCTCATCTACCAGCTGCCCATTCCGCTTTGCAAGATGTTCATCAAGGAGATCTTCGACGGCAGCGGCCCGGAGGATTTCGATGATGATACCCTGCCCACC
>JAFYFY010000048.1 GCA_017543485.1 Lachnospiraceae bacterium
CCAACAACCGCTACGTCACCATCAATGAGGTGGTGAAGGCAGTGACCGATACTGTGGACATCATGGATGCAAAGATCCTGGTCTCCGGCGGAAGAGGCGTGGGCAGCCCCGAGAACTTCAAGATCCTGGAGGATCTGGCAGCGGTTCTGGGCGGACAGGTGTCCTGCTCCCGTGCAGTGGTGGATGCAGGCTGGAAGCCCAAGGATCTGCAGGTCGGACAGACCGGTAAGACCGTTCGTCCTCATGTCTACTTTGCCATCGGTATCTCCGGTGCCATCCAGCACGTGGCCGGCATGGAAGAGTCCGATATCATCGTGGCCATCAACAAGGACGAGGATGCTCCCATCTTCGATGTGGCTGACTACGGTGTCGTGGGCGACCTGAACAAGATCGTGCCTCAGCTCACCGAGGCTCTGAAGAAGGCCATTGCCGAGAAGTAAAAATCGCAGTACGCAGGAGGGGACGGCTTCACGCCGTCCCCTTTTCTTTCCGTCTTTTTTCGCCAGATTCTTTTGTTTCCGCCCCTTTCGTGATAAAATACCTTCGATGCATTCTGTTTTGAATCATGGAGAATCCAGACCATGGCAAAAGATCAAAAAGAGAAGAAGGAAGGCCGTATCGTCTGGCGGGTCGTCATCGCCCAGCTGATCATCACCATCCTCGTCGGCGGCATCGCCGAATTCGCCCTGATGCACCACAGAAAGAATCTGCAGGCAGACCCGGCTCTGTATGCGCAGATCGAGCATGAAGTCAATGAGATCATCCGTATCGTGGGACTGACCATGACCTTTCTGCTCCTGTCCATGTGCGTTTTGTATTTTATCATCATCCGGGTCATGAAGCAGGCGCAGAAGGCCCGGGAGTCCGAGGCCTCCAGAGAGCTGGCGGAGCAGGCAAACCAGGCCAAGAGCGATTTCATCGCAAACATGTCCCATGAGATCCGCACCCCCATCAATGCCATCCTGGGCATGAACGAGATGATCCTGCGGGAGAGTAACGAAAAGCAGATCCTCGTCTACGCCAACAACATCGCCGGAGCCGGCGCCAACCTTCTGTCCATCGTGAACGATGTCCTGGATTTTTCCAAGATCGAATCCGGAAAGATCGAACTCATCAGCGCTCCCTATCAGTTAGACTCCGTGCTGAATGATCTCTATACCATGATCGGTGTCAGGGCCAGACAAAAGGGCCTTACCTTAAGCATCTTCGTCGATGAGAATGTCCCCAACAATCTCTACGGGGACAAGACCCGTGTTCAGCAGATCCTCACCAATCTCCTGACCAATGCCGTCAAATATACGGACCACGGACGTGTGATCTTAAACATTACCTATGAGCAGGTCACCGGGGAGGCCATCCGTCTCATCATCCAGGTCAAGGATACCGGACGCGGCATCAAGGAGGAGGATATCCCCAACCTCTTCTCCAAGTTCGGCCGGATGGATATCATCCACAACAATACCATCGAGGGCACCGGGCTGGGACTTCCCATCGCCAAGACCCTGGCGGAGATGATGAACGGGGAGATCACCGTCAGCAGCGTCTATGGCAACGGATCCGTCTTTACGGTGCGCATCGTTCAGATGAAGCTGGGGGAGGAGGTCATCGGCAGGATCTCCGAACGCTTCGCGGAAGTCGCCCAGGAGAGAAAAAGTGCCTATCTGCCGGGGTTCCGGGCGCCGGAGGGCACCATCCTGGCGGTGGACGATACCTCCATCAACCTGGAGGTCATCCGGAGCCTTCTGAAAAAGACGGAGCTGCAGATCGACCTGGCAGAGAGTGGACGGGAGTGCATCGAGCGCGCCAAGTTAAAGCACTACGATGTGATCCTGCTTGATGCCCGGATGCCGGAGATGGACGGGTCCGAGACCTTCCGCCATCTGAAGGAGGAGCGGATCATCGATGAGAGCACCAGGGTTTTGATGCTCACGGCCAATGTCGTCGCCGGTGCAAAGGAAGAATACCTGCGGCAGGGCTTTGACGGCTACCTGCCCAAGCCCGTGAAGCCGGAGGACTTAGAGACCGCCCTGATGAAACACCTGCCCCAGGAAAAGCTCCTGGAGATGCGGCCGAAATCCGAGACCTCGGAAGAGGCGAAGCAGCAGGAGACGGCGCCCGTTCCCGGCACGCCCGTCGGCGGACCCGCCGGCACACCTCCCTTCGGCCCCCCCGGCGCACGTCCCGCAGGAGCGCCTCCTGTTGGCGGACCTCCCGCCGGCAAGGAGAGCGAGGTTCCCAGGGAGGTACCGCAGTGGCTCAAGGCCATCCGCGATCTCAATTACAAGTCCGGCGTAGAGCTTTGCGGCGGCTCCGAAGAACTCTATATGAAGATCCTGTCCCAGTTTGCAAAGGAGGCGCCCCAGCGCATCGCAGAACTGCAGGAAGCTCTGGCAAAGCGGGACCTGGACCTGTTTACCACCAGAGTGCACGGCACCAAGAGCACAGCCAAGCAGATCGGCGCCGAGATGCTCTCCCGCGTGGCACTGGAACTGGAAAATGCCGGAAACCGCAAGGATGCCAATTACATCACCACCAATGTGGGATCCCTCTTCGGACTCTACACCGAGCTCATGACCGCACTGGCGCCCCTGGGCCCCGGTACCCCTCAGCAGCTCACCGTGGATCCCGAGTCCGTAAAGCAGCTCTTTTCCCACATGCGCACTTATGCCGAGCAGCATAACCACATCGCCATCGGCAGCATGATCCACAGCCTGGAGAACTACAGATTCCCCGGAGGGCATCAAAAGGAATTCGAAGACATCAAGGAAGCCTACGAGAGACTGGACTGGGAAAAACTTCTCGGGACCCTGGAGAGCGCAGGCGCGGACAAGCTGGTATCCGAAAGCGAAGAGCACGGCGCCTGACGGCGTCCGGATCCCCCCGGGATGTGACCGGGACCTTTTTGGAGCAGATCATGAAAGTCACACTGGAACACCTTACCAAGATCTTCCCCAGCCGCAATAAAAAAACGGGCGGGGAAGTCATCGCCGTAAACGACTTTACCTTTGACATCCCCGACGGACAGCTCATCGGCCTTCTGGGGCCCTCCGGCTGCGGGAAGAGCACGGCCCTGAACCTCATCAGCGGCCTGGAAAAGCCCACCGCCGGCAGGATCTTCTTCGGAGAGGAGGACGTCACCGACGTCCCGCCGGAGCACAGAGGCGTGGGCCTGGTCTTCCAGAACTATGCCCTTTACCCCCATCTTACCGTTCGCCAGAACATCATCTTTCCCCTCCAGAACCTGAAAGGGGAGCAGAAGCTCACCAAGGAGCAGATGGACGAAAAGGCTCTGGAAGCCGCCAAAGTCGTTCAGATCGATGCGCTGATGGACCGCAGGCCCGGGGAGCTCTCCGGCGGTCAGCAGCAGCGCGTGGCCATTGCCCGCGCCCTGGTAAAGACCCCCAATGTCCTTCTTCTGGACGAGCCCCTTTCCAATCTCGATGCCAGACTTCGCCTCCAGACCAGAGAGGAGCTTCGCCGCATCCAGAGACAGACCGGCGTCACCACCATCTTCGTCACCCATGACCAGGAAGAGGCCATGAGTATCTCCGACCTCATCGTGGTCATGGAGACCGGAGTCATCCAGCAGATCGGCCGACCCCAGGATGTCTATGACGATCCCGTGAACCTCTTTGTGGCCAAATTCCTGGGGACTCCCGCCATCAACACCTTTGAAGGCACCCTTCGTGACGGCGCCCTCTACCTGGGCGACGAGTGCGTCCTTTCCGCCTCCGCCCTGGCCCTTTCTCAGCCGGACGCTCCTGCGGCCTCGGAGTCGCCGGCCGCGTCCTCTGCCGCCTCCCGTCCCGTC
This sequence comes from Lachnospiraceae bacterium, assembly GCA_017543485.1. Lineage (GTDB taxonomy): Bacteria > Bacillota > Clostridia > Lachnospirales > Lachnospiraceae > AC2028. The sequence goes on from JAFYFY010000048.1 coordinate 3,812, forward strand.
ACCGTGGGCATCCGCCCCGAGGCCTTCCTCATCGACCCGGACGGCCCCTTTACCTGCACCCTGTCCCGCCTGGAGATCATGGGCCGCGATACCTCCGTCATCTCCACCCACCCCGCCTTCCTCGGCGACTCCATTCGCTCCATCGTCTCCTCCGAGTCCGCCGTCTCCATCCGCGACCTTCCCCCCGGGACCCCGGTCCGTTTCTCCCTCCGTCCCGCCAAGGTCCACCTCTTTGACCCCGCCACCGGCGCCCGCCTGCGCTAGATTTGGGGATGGTCCGTGGAATGTTGCTGACGGACACCTTGTAAGAAATTGTTTGTAAGATTAGATCAACTAGTCAATATATTGTTAGATTTTTAAGACCTGATTTGCATGTGAGCGACCGAACACATCATATGTTTTCGGGCAATCTGTCCGAGGCCGGTTCTTAGTGAGCGCTGAGCTAGTGTACCTTTTCATATGTGAAATGCGCGAACTTAGAACCGCTGCCCGAGGACCGATAGCGGAAGCGGTGCCGAAAACATATGATGTGCGAGGAAGCGTGACTTGCAGCTTATCCATGTAGCGTCAGCGCATCGTAAACGGTGATATGAAGAAGCGAACATTCAACTGGAAACCCTACCTCTACCTCCTCCCCGCCCTTCTCTTCCTGGGCGTCTTCATGATCTACCCCCTCCTGGACGTCCTCATCTACTCCGTGGAGGAAGGCTTTAACTTTGCCTCCCAGACCTTCCGCGGCTACGGCCCGGGGAACTACTCCTACGTCCTTCGGGACCCCTACTTCATCCAGGCCCTGAAGAACACCTTCATCATCGTTATCATCACCGTGCCCCTCTCCACCGGCATCGCCCTCCTCATCGCCTGGATGCTCTCCGGCATCGCCCGGTGCAAGGAGCTGTTTCAGACCATCTACTTCCTTCCCTACGTCACCAACACCCTGGCCGTGGGCCTGGTGTTCATGATCCTCTTTAAAAAGACCGCCTACACCGACGGCATGGTAAACCTCCTGATCAAGGCCTTCGGGGGAAATGCCGTGGACTTCATCGACGGCCCCTACTGGGCGAAGATGTTCGTCATGTGCTTCTATACCATCTGGGTGGTCCTGCCCTTTAAGATCCTCATCCTGACCAGTGCCCTCTCCAGCGTAAATCCCACCCTCTATAAGGCGGCCCGGGTGGACGGCACCTCCTCCGGAAGGATCTTTGTGCGCATCACCCTGCCCATGATCTCCCCCATGATCTTTTATCTGGTCATCACCGGATTCATCGGCGCCTTCAAAGCCTA
>JAFYFY010000049.1 GCA_017543485.1 Lachnospiraceae bacterium
ATCCCTTTGAAGCTGTGGAACCCGCTTCAGAAGGGGCAGACCTGTGAATGGGAGGGCAGAATCTATACGCCGGATATGGTGATCGGCCCTGCCCGCAAGGGACTGAAGGTGACCTACTGCACCGATACCAGACCGGTTCCCGTGATCGAGGAGTATGCCAGGGAGAGCGACCTTTTGATCTTAGAGGGCATGTACGGAGATCCGGAGGATGCGCCGAAGGCACAGCAAAAGAAGCACATGACCATGCAGGAGGCCGCGCGGATCGCGGCAAATGCGCAGGTCCCGGAGCTCTGGCTCACCCATTTTTCGCCCTCCATCGCGCGGGCGGAGCTGTACCGGGAGGAGATAAAGCGCATCTTTCCCGAGACGGTGATCCCGAAGGACGGGCGCAGCATCACACTGAAATTCGAAGAGGACGGGGAGATCTGAGGCACTCATGAAAGCCAGACAGGTGAGAGTGACAATGATCATCGTGATCCTGGTCCTGGGGATGGTGGCATATTATGCCTACCTGTCCGGCAGGGCCAAGGATGAAAAGGCAGAGGCCAATATGACCGCTGTCGAGCTTGTGCTGTCCAGAAATCTGGAGGGGGACTACCCCGCCACCCCGAAGGAAGTGGTGAAGTTTTACAGCGATATCATGAAGTGCCTCTACAGCGGAGAAGCCTCCGAGGACGAAGTGGACGCCCTGGGGATGAAGGCCCGGGAGCTGTTTGACGACGACCTTCTGGCCATCAACGAGTCCGGGAGCTATCTTATCCGCCTGCGGGCCGAGGTGGCGGACTTCCAGGCCCACAAGCGAAAACTCCTGCGGGCGACTCCCACCTCCAGCACCAATGTGGATTATTACGAGCGGGACGGCTTTTCCTTCGCCAGGCTCCTGTGTATCTACAACTACAACGAGGACGGCAAAAACTACGCGCAGCGACTGATCTATCTGCTTCGGCGGGATTCCGGCAGAAGGTGGAAGATCTACGGATGGGATCTGGAGGAAAATGTGGATCTCACCGGGGAAGGCTGAACATGATCAAAAACGGACTGATCCTGGGCATCGAGAGTTCCTGCGACGAAACGGCGGCAGCCGTGGTGGAGGGGGGACGGAAGGTGCTCTCCAACGTCATCTATTCCCAGATCGACCTGCACACCGTCTATGGCGGGGTGGTGCCGGAGATCGCATCGAGAAAGCATATTGAAAAGATCAACCAGGTGATCGCCAAAGCGCTGGCGGATGCGGGGGTATCCCTCCCGGATCTGGGGGGCATCGCGGTGACCTACGGCCCCGGACTGGTGGGAGCGCTGCTGGTGGGAGTGGCGGAGGCGAAAGCCATCGCCTTTGCGGCAGATCTGCCCCTGGTGGGGGTCCATCACATCGAAGGACACATCAGCGCAAACTACCTGGAGCATCCGGAGCTGGAGCCGCCCTTCCTGTGCCTGGTGGCCTCCGGCGGGCATTCCCATCTGGTGGCGGTAAAGGACTACGGCACCTATGAGATCATCGGGAGGACCCGGGACGATGCGGCGGGGGAGGCCTTCGACAAGGTGGCGCGGGCCATCGGGCTGGGCTATCCCGGCGGGCCGAAGATCGACGCGGCGGCGAAGCTGGGAAATCCGGACGCCATCGAATTCCCCCGGGCCAAGATCGCGGACAATGCGTATGATTTCAGCTTCAGCGGCCTCAAATCCGCGGTGCTCAACTACTTGAACGGCTGCCGGATGAAGGGGGAGGCGTTTTGCAAAGAGGACGTGGCCGCCTCCTTTCAGAAAGCGGTGGTGGAGGTCCTGACGGAGCACAGCATGATGGCTGCGCAGAGCCTTGGCATGTCGAAATTTGCCATCGCAGGCGGCGTGGCATCCAATTCCGCCCTGAGAGCTTCCCTGGAACAGGCCTGCAGGGACCGGGGGATCGCCTTTTACAGACCGTCGCCCGTGTATTGTACCGACAATGCGGCCATGATCGCCGCAGCGGGATATTATGAATTCGCCCTTGGATACCGGAGCGGATTTGATCTGAATGCCGTGCCGGGGCTTCGGATCGGTGAAAAAAGCGGCGTTTATCCGGAGAAAGCGGCGATATGACCGGAACAGGGTGCAAGGTGATCCTCCTGGCGGGAGGAAAAGGGACCCGCATGAAAACGGACCTGCCCAAGACCTATCTGGAGCTGGGCGGCAAGGAACTGATCCGCTACAGCCTCGATGCGGTGGAAGCCTGTGACCGGGTGGAGGGCTGCATCCTGGTGTGTGCGCCGGACCGGATGGCCTATGTGCGGGAGCAGATCCTGGACAGGCACGGGTATACCAAGGTGCTGGGGATCGCTGCCGCGGGCCGGGAGCGTTACGAATCCGTCATAAACGGGATCCGGCTGCTGGATGAGCTGGAGGAAGGCTGCGAGCAGGGTGGATCCGGACCTGCGGGAGAGGGGATCCTTTTGATCTGCGACGGAGCCAGGCCATTTCTAACCCCGGAACTCCTCCGGCGCTGTATGGACGGTGCCGCACAGTACGGAGCCTGTGTGGCGGCGGTGCCCTCCAAGGACACGGTGAAGCTTTCGGATCCGGAAGGATTTGTCAGCTCCACGCCCCCCCGGAGCAGCGTGTGGATCATCCAGACCCCCCAGGCCTTCAAACGGGGGCTGATCACCGAAGGGTACCGGAAGCTGGAGCAGATGATCCGGGAAGCCGATGCCGGGAGAGGACAGATCCCCGAGATCACGGACGATGCCAGCGTGGCAGAGCTTCTCATGGGAGCCCGGGTCAGACTGGTCATGGGGGACTACCGAAACATCAAGATCACCACTCCGGAGGACCTTCCCATAGCGGAGGAGATCCGGAAGGGGCTTTGACAGAAAATATCACGAAAGGAATCACAGTCATATGCTAGACATCAGCGCAAAGATCGCAGAAGAGCTTGGTGTGAAAAAAAGTCAGGTGGAGGCTGCCGTGGGACTCATCGATGAGGGAAACACCATCCCCTTCATCGCCCGCTACCGCAAGGAGGTCACGGGAGCCTTAAATGATGAGCAGCTTCGGAATCTCCATGAGAGACTCACCTACCTGCGGAATCTGGAGGAGAAAAAGCAATCCTATCTGGCAGCCATCGATGAACAGGGGAAGCTCACCCCCGAGCTGAAGGCGAAGATCGAAG
>JAFYFY010000050.1 GCA_017543485.1 Lachnospiraceae bacterium
ACCGCTGTCTCAAAGGCCTCGGTGAAATACCGGTCCATAAAGGTCCGTTCACCATCCAGGGTAAAGCGCTGGACCTGTTCGGTGAGGTAGTCCGATGCGTCCATCAGCTCGTGGGCGGCTTTTTCCAGCTCCGCATGAGTATCCCCGGCCTCCGCCAGCCGCTGGAAGGTCCCGGTCAGCCGAAAGGTGGCGATGAGCACGGTGGCGGACAGGATGACCATGATGGTGATCAGCCAGATATGGATCGTTCGCAGTGATAATCCGTTTTTCTTTTCTTCGGGCATAAGACACCTGCTTTGACATGCGTTGACATCCCTTTGATGCCGCGCGTGAACCTAAGAACGAGCGTAAGGCACTTGCCCTGACCTTCCCCGGGGGGCATTGTGCCGACCAAAAACACCCTTGCATTGTACCATATCGGGGCAGTCTGTAAACAGGGCTTCTTTTGGGCATCCCGTCCCGGGGCTATTTCAGGAGCGCTTCGATCCGGTCCCTTCCCGCATCCGGCAGGAGCCTTTGCAGCTGATCCGCCACCCTGGCAAAGGATTCTTCCGGAGTCCGCCTGTAGACCGCATCACGGAATGCATCCCCCAGAAACCTTTCCGGAGTGGAATACTCTGCCACGCCCCATCCGTAGGTATTCCCGAAGCGGTCCGTCTCGTAGCGAAAGTCGCTGGTCAGAACATAGCACTGCTTCTGGAGCCTGGTGATGGAGGTATCAAACCCCTTCCGGCCGCCTTTTCCATATCCGCCGGTCTTTTTCAGTTCCTTCGACAGGACGGGGGCGTGGGCATCCAAAAGGTCGTAGAGCTCTTTGTCGTAAAAGGATGCCAGCCCGTACTCGTATCTGGCATCAAAGTCATACCCGTCCCTTCGGAAGTTGGCAAAGTCCGGGAACCAGTCGGCGCTGACATACATGGCCTTGTTTCGCAGGAATTTCCCGTAGGCGCAGTGCATGTCCCGGATGACGGGCCCCTTCCACTCCCAGGCCGGCCAGAAGCCGTTATCCCCGTCGTGGTACCAGCAGCCGGCGCCGATGTGCTCCTCGATGGAAAAGCCTTTGATCTCGTTTGCAAAAAAGGGCACAAACCCCGCTTCATCGATCAGGTCCATCAGGTCCTGCATGGAGCCGATGGAAAAATCATCCGAGAATGTCATCTGTTTCTACCTTCGTTTTTTTGTCGGTTTTGTTTGTCGGTTTTGCTTGTCGTTGCTCCGGCTGTCAGCAGGTGCAGGAAAAGGTCTCCGTAACGGGGGCAACCCCTTCCCCGGAGACGGTCAGGGCGCAGTCCCCCGCTTCATACCCGGCGCGCAAAATGGCCAGAGCACGGCCGCGGCAGGTGCAGGCCTCTTCATCCGTGTAATCTTCCTCGGTCACGGGCGCCGCGCTTCCAAAGCCCGCAAGGGACGCTGCGCCTGTCACCGATGCATGCAGGCGGATGCAGGCGTTTGGAACCACCCGTCCCTCTTCGTCCGTCACCTCGATGCCCACATACAGAAGGTCATGTCCATCCGCGCGCAGCGCATCTTTTTCCGGGATCAGGCGGATCTTTGCGGCTTTGCCCGTGGTGACCAGCACGTCCCTGCTGACCTCTTTTCCCCCGCGGTAGCTGACGGCCACCACCTCTCCGGGTTCGTAGACGGTCTCAAACCGCACCGAATTCGGCAGGGGACGCTCCTTGGAGATGGGTTTTCTCCCCAGGCTCTTTCCGTTTACCAGGACCTCCGCCTCCTCCGCGCCGGAAAACACCACCAGCTCTGCGGGTTTTCCCTCAGAGCCCGCATAGTTCCAGCACCGCTGCACATCCGGGAAGCCCCACATGCTCACCACCTCCCGCTTTCCGAAGGTGTCCGGATCCATGGCAAAGAGACAGGTCTTTTCACTCCCCCAGACGATGCTCCGGTACGCACCCTGGGGCCGCAGGCATCCGGTGATGTCGATGTCCGCGTCATTGGCCAGACGCCAGGGGTAGGGGGAGGTCCGGTCCGGCATCAGATCCCAGGGATACTTCGGCGCCGTCTCATCCGCCGGGTCCACATGGACCGCTTTTCCCAGCCCCGCTTCTCCCAGGTAGTCCCAGGCCGTCCAGGTAAAGTCCCCGATGACATAGGGAAGGCGCTCCACCATGGGCCAGCGGAACCCGATCTCCTTCGGGAAGTTCTCGGACCCCAGCATCACCCGCTCCGGATAGAGCTCATGGTCGCGCTCATACAGGTCCTCCATGTAGTTGTAACCCACCACGTCCATTCCGTTGGTAAAGGGCTCGGAGCAGTGCTCCCACAGGAGCTTTCGGAAGTCATCCTCCGCGTTCTGGGTCTGGTTCTGTCCCTTCGCCAGCGCATCGTCCAGGCCGCTCCAGAAGGAGCAGATCCCGTTGCTCACCGGCCGGGTGGCATCCAGAGAGCGGATGGTCTCCGCCAGAAGCGCTGCCCGGGTGTATCCGTCCGCCAGACCGCCCCGTTCGGGGATCTCATTCCCCGTGGACCAGAGGATCACGCTGGGGTGGGACCGGTCTCTTTTCACAAAGGCCGTCAGATCCTTTTCCCAGTCCGAGGCAAAGAACTGATGATAGTCTCCGCCCCGCTTTCCGATGACCCAGGCGTCAAAGGCCTCGTCAAAGACGTACATCCCCAGCCTGTCGCAGGCCTCGATGAGGGCCGCGGAGGGCGGATTGTGCGCCGTGCGGATGGCGTTAAAGCCCACCTCTTTAAGCTTCGCGATCTTTCGCTTCTCCGTTTCAGGGAGTGAGACAGCCCCCAGAAGTCCGTTGTCGTGGTGCAGGCATCCGCCCTTTAGCTTCACGCTCTTTCCGTTGATGAGAAGCCCTCGGACCGGATCCGCCGTGACGGTGCGGATGCCGAAGAGCACGCTGTCCGCGTCCTCCGTGGCCTCGCCACAGGGTGTCAGATGGGTCTTGAAATGGCCCGCGTTCTTCGCCG
>JAFYFY010000051.1 GCA_017543485.1 Lachnospiraceae bacterium
AGACCTCCTGGATATTGTAGAGGGAGATCCCTCCCACTTTCGGGGAGCCCCCTTCGATGACATACCAGACCAGCAGGGCAATGCCTGCGGCCCCGATCACCACCGGCACGATCCGGTGCCAGCCGATGGTGCGGCTGCATTTGACCTGATAGATGATAAAAGAGACCAGCAGTCCCAGAATGGACCACCCGATGATGACCCAGTAGCCGGGCCCGTAGTGATAGGAGGCATATCCCTCCACGCTGTCAAAGCGAAAGACCAGCCGGTGCAGGTCGTTGGTCACCACCATTACCGCCAGCAGCCCGCTGAAGATCCAGATCGCCTGGGGAAGAGAATGGGGCGTTTTCCTGCCGGACTGCCGGTTCCCCAGGACGATGGAGCTGTGCAGGGTGACTGCCGGCGCCAGGGCAAAGGGCAGATAATAGAAGTACCAGAGATACCTGGCCGCCTCCGGGTTATATTCCGCAGTGCGGTATTTCAGAAAACGGGTAAAAAAAAGGAGCAGCCACAGGGCTCCGCCGAAAAAGAACAGGGCTCTCTGCTCCCGGTCCACGACGCGCATACGGATGGTAACGGTCCAGATGATGAGCAGGACAGAATAGCCCAGGGTGGTCGTATTGTAAAGCGGGATGATCTTCGGCACCAGAAGATTGAGGACAGCCACAAAGACCAGCCCTGCCAGATATGCCGCGATTCTTCTCCGGGATTCGGCCAGGATCCTCATCGCCTTCGGGCCTCCTAGGTCCCCTGGTGTCTCACCACACCGTACTCATCATCCAGGCGGAAAAAAGGGCATTCCTTTACGCCGCCCACCATGAACCGATACATGTCGTCCTCGTCCAGGTTTGCCATGCAGTCGTAGACTTCCTCTTCTTCGTCATATACGTAATTGACACACATGTCACAGCTTGCTGCCATGTCCGCTGCCTCCGTTGGGATCGTGCCGGTCCGCCCCATGGGTATTGGGCAGGATATCCGATTTCGTGCTCTCTTCCGCGTCCTTGTCGTGGGCTCCGAAGCTGCTGCCTTCATTCCGGGGGCACTCGTCTCCGTGCTCCAGCAGGAAGCTGTAGATGTCGCGCTTTCCCACGCCCCGGTCCCTGGCCACCCGCTTCATGGCTTCCTTCCGGTCCATTCCCTGGGCTTCGTAGAGATTCATATGGTCCGGGATGCTGATGGAGAGCCATTCCTCCATCCGCTGAGTGAGCTGCTCCGAGCGGCTCCGCCCCTCCAGCACCAGGACAAACTCGCCCCGGGGCTCCTCATGTTCGTATTTTTCCAGCGCCTGGGCGATGGTCATGGTCTCCACGGACTCAAAGCGCTTCGTCAGCTCCCGGCACAGGGTGATGCGCCGGTCCCCCAGGGTCTGCAAAAGGTCCTTCAGGGCCTTTACCAGGTGATGGGGTGCCTCATAGAGCACCGTGGTCCGGGTCTCGGCCTTGAGCTCGGTGAGCACAGCCTTGCGTTCTTTCTTGTCGGAGGGCAGGAAGCCTTCGAAGCTAAAGCGCCTGGTGGAAAATCCGGACAGGGTCAGGGCCGTGATGCAGGCGCAGGCCCCCGGCAGGCTGGTCACCGGGACCCCTTCCTCCCGGCACATCCGCACCAGCACCTCCCCCGGATCGGAGATGGCAGGGGTTCCGGCGTCGGTGATGAGGGCGATGTCCATGCCGCCGTGCATCTTGTCGATGAGCTCTCTCGCCTTCTCCACCTTATTGTATTCATGATAGCTGGTCATGGGAGTGTGGATATCGAAATGGGTCAGCAGTTTTAAGCTGTTGCGGGTATCTTCCGCCGCGATAAGATCCACCTCCCGGAGCGTATCCAGCACCCGCTCCGTGATATCCCCCAGGTTGCCGATGGGGGTTGCACACAGGTATAGCATCCTACTCCTTTTCCCGGCCGCGTCCGGGAGCCCGTCTTCGCGGGTCCTGTATCAAAAACCGTAAAGCTGTGCCACTTCCTCGGTATAAACGCCCTGTTTCTCCCATACGATCAGGGGTTTTTCCACCTTCATCCCCCGGCCGCCGCCCGACACCCCCTCGATGAGGATCATGTTGGGCTCCCGGTCCGCGTATGGATGTACCATCCGCAGGCGTTTTGGCTCGATGCGGTATTGTGACATCTCTGTCAGGATCTCTGCTAGCCGCTGGGGTCTGTGGACGAGATACAGCTTCCCGCCGGGTCGCAGGAGCTTTGCGCTGACCTGTGCCACGTCCCGGAAGGTGCAGCAGATCTCATGCCTGGCGATGGCTTTCGCATCCTCCGGGTTTACCAGTCCCTCCCCCGCCGGCATATAGGGCGGGTTGCAGGTGATGCTGTCAAAAGAGGCAGGGGCGAACAGGGCTCCTGCCTCTCTGATATCCCCGGTCACGATCTCGATCCGCTCCGTAAGCCCGTTCAGCGCCACGCTCCGCCTGGCCATATCGGCGCTCTCTGGCTGGATCTCCAGCCCGATGAGCTTTTTGCAGTCCGTCTTTGCGGACAAAAGAAGCGGCAATATCCCGGTGCCGGTGCCCAGATCCAGCAGCCGCTCTCCCACTCTCGGCCCGGTAAAGCCGGACAGGAGCACGGCATCCATCCCGAAGCAGAACCGCTCGGGGTCCTGCAGGATCTTCAGTCCGCACCGCTGGAGATCATCGATGCGTTCGTTATTCCTTCGGAGCTTCTCCGTTTCCATTGGGGTGCTTTCCTCTGCCGCCCCGGTGGTGACGGCTTCTTCTGCGCTGCCCGTTTTCGGGCTGCCCGTTACCGGCCTGTGCGTTTCCGCCCGGCGTATTACCGCCCTGTCCGCCGCGGGCATTTCCTGCCTCCGCGCCGCGTTCTTCTCTGGCTGCTCCGTCATTTCCGCGTCTGCCGCCCTGACGGTCCTCCCGGCGCTGGCGGCCCTCTCCGGATCTGCCTTCGCCGGTCCTGCCTTCGCCCGAGCGCTGCCGGTCCTCACCGTTCCTGCCTTCGCCGTTTCTGCCCTCGCCCTGACGCTGACGGTCTCTGCGGTCCCTGCCCCGGTCTCGCTGCTTCTGACCTCCGTCAGCGCGCTCTCCGGAGCCTCCGTCCTCTTTTTCCAGCGCCCGAAGCTCCGCATTCAGCTCTGCTTCGGTCTCGCCGGTCTCCGTCTCGATCTCGGTGACGGCCATCTGGTTGCCGCTCTTACGGCCCTTCCGGCGTCCGATGACCCGGAATTCATCCGCCTTGTACTCCCGCAGCTCCTTGTCATCCCCGATCTCCACCAGCACCTTGGCCACCTGGCGCAGGACGTTGATCCCCTGGACCGTGCCGGTGAGGCCGTCGTTGGTGGATACGGTATCTCCCAGCGCGGGCATGGTGCGGTTTAAGACCTCATAGACCTCCTCCTCGTTCTGGAGGCAGCACATCAGCCGCCCGCAGACACCGGAGATCTTGGTGGGATTCAGGGACAGGTTCTGCTCCTTGGCCATCTTGATGGACACGGGCGCGAAATCATTCAGATAGGTGGCGCAGCAAAGGGGCCGTCCGCATCCGCCGTAACCGCCGATGGCCCGGGCTTCGTCCCGGACACCGATCTGTCTGAGCTCGATCCGGGTGCGGAAGACCGCCGCCAGATCCTTTACCAGCTCCCGGAAATCCACTCTTCCGTCCGCCGTGAAATAAAACAGGATCTTGCTGTTGTCGAAGGCGTACTCCACCTCCGTCAGCTTCATATCCAGGCCGTGCTCCGCGATCTTTTCCTGACAGACGGTGAAGGCCTCTTTTTCCTTTGCTTCGTTTTCCTTTACCTGTTCATCATCCCGGGGGGACGCCTTGCGAAGAACGGGCTTTAAGGGCCATGCGATCTTTTCCTGCTCCACCTCCTGGGGACCGGAGACCACCAGCCCGTACTCGATGCCCTTTGCGGTCTCCACGATGACGTGGTCGTCCTTGGTTACTTCATACTGCCCGGGATCGAAAAAGTAGGTCTTCCCGGTATTGCGAAATCTGACTCCGATGATTTTTGACATATTCCCTCTTTATCCTAACTCACTGATTGTGGTAAGAAGCAGTTCCATGGTCAGCTCGAAGCTGACATTTGCACGCAGTCGCATCTTTGCCTTCTGGATGGCGTTCAGGACTTCCTCGATGCCTTCATAGCTGCTGCGTCCTGCCACCTTGCGGATGGTGGAGATCTCCTCCCGGTAGATCATGAGCCCGATCTCCCCCGTCGCTTTGAATAATAACACATCCCGGTACCACATGGTAATGATATCGAGATATTCTTCCGGGTCCACCTTGTATTCCGACATGCTCCGGATCAGGGAGATCTGGTCCGCCAGGGAGGTCTCTCTGGCCCCCTTCACCAGGCTTAAGGCAGATTTTTGCACCGCGGAAAAGTCATCGCTGGATGCCATTTCCCTGGCTTTTCCCACATTGCCCTGGGCAAAGGCCACGCAGACATCCGCCCGGTAGTCGGGGATCTGCATCTCCCGCATGAGGTATTCCTTCAGGAGATTCCCGGGGACCGGCTTCATCTCCAGCAGCGTGCAGCGGCTCCGCACCGTCTGAAGCAGGCTTCCCTCATTGACGCACAGCAGGATGATCACCGCATAGGCAGGGGGCTCCTCCAGGGTTTTTAAGAGTGCGTTCTGGGCCTGGGGAGTGAGCTTTTCCGCCTCGTTTACGATGTAGATCTTGTAGGGCCCGCTGTAGGGCTTGATGATGACATCATTGCAGATCTGGTCCCGCACCTCGTCCACGGAGATGGAGGAGGGCTTTTCGTGGGTGACAAAGATGATGTCGGGGTGGTTCCTGCTCTCGGCCTGTTTGCAGGAATGGCACTGTCCGCAGGGCTCCGTCCCGCCCTGTTCGCACTGCAGTGCCTGCGCAAAGGCCCGCGCCAGAAATTCCTTGCCGGAAAACTTTTCCCCGCTGATCAGATAGGCATGTCCCACATGTTTGGTTTCGATCGCGTTCTTCAGGTGATCCTTGATCTCCTGCTGACCGACGACATCGCGAAAGCTCGGCATGTTTTGCCTCCTTTGCGGCATTTTGTGTCAGGTGAAGATATCCAGAAGGAGTCCCCTGATCTCTCCGATCTTGTCGAGGATCTCCAGATTGTCCTTTTCATCCTTCATCAGGGCCTGGGCCAGCTCATCCAGGTTTTCGTCCACCAGCCGGATGATGCCGTAGACCCGGTGGCGCCCCCGTCTGTCCAGGAAATTCTCTCTGGTAAAGGAGTGGGAGTGGGTGACGATCTCGTTCAGAAACTCCTTCACGAGACCGCGGTAGTGCCGCATGTCCTTCACATCCCGGCGCTTATAGAGCTTCTCGCCCTCCGCCGTGATCTGCTCCATGAGGGTGCTGAGGCGCTCCTGAAGCTCGGACTCGGCGATGTTGCTGGCCAGCATGAACTTAAAGGAGCCGTCCGCCGGCTGCGGGGCTTTCGCCTGCTCCACCGGAGCGGCAGGTGTCATCTGATTGACTTTGATATCCAAGTACCCTCACCCCCTTCTTGTGGCTTCGGATCCCTGCGGGCCGGAAGTCTCCCGGCTGTCTATCGTCCGCTGGGGACTTTGATCCAGGTCTCTCCGTCCTTTGTCAGGATCCCCTGGAGGGAGAACCCGCCGGCGCGGCTTCGCAGGATCAGATCGATCTGCTGCTGTCCGATCCGCTCTCCCGGTACCAGCACCGGGCTTCCCGGCGGATAGAACCCCACGAAATCCCCGGAGATGCGCCCCTGGGCGCTCTCAAGCGGGATCCGGACCTGATCAGCATCCCAGGCTTCCCGGATGGAAAGAGCCGCCTCCGGAAGCAGCTCCGGATAGGCCGGGCGTCGTCTTTGCTTTCCCTCCCGCAGCCTGCCGTCAATCCCCGTCAGGGCTTCCTGCAGTCTGTCGTAATGGGCCTGTACATCCCCCACGGTAAACATGGCCAGCACGAATCCCGGCAGAGCCATCTCCGTCTCGATGCCATATTCCTTCCGAAGCATCCGGGACAGCTCCATCCCGGTGAGCGGGATCCCGTCCTCCGTCAGGGCACCTCCCGTCCCAATGACCAGCTTCCCGTAATCATGGATCCCCTCCCGGCATTCCTCCAGTGTCGGCCGGATCTGAAGAAATTTCAATTCCGACAGTTGTGTCAGAAGAAGCTCGAAACGCTGTTTTAATCCCTTGCAAAGCTCCTGTCCATCCCTTTTCATCACCCGCATGGCATTGTCGATCCCCGCCATCAGCAGATAGGAGGGAGAGCTGCTCTGATAGATCCGCAGGAACCGGTGGATGGCTTCGGCATCAGCCCTGTCGGAGCAGATGTGAAGCAGCGCCGTCTGGGTCGGAGCCGGCAGGGTCTTGTGGGTGCTCTGGATCACCAGGTCCGCCCCCAGCCGGACCGCGCTCTGTGCGGGTCCTCCCAGGAAGGGAAGATGTGCCCCGTGGGCTTCGTCCACGATCAGGAGCTTTCCTGCCGCATGTACGATCTTTGCGATCCTTGCGATGTCTGCGATGCGGCCCTCATAGGTGGGAGAGACGAGGAAAACGGCCTGGGCCCGGGGATTCTCCCGGATTCCCCGCTCCACCTCTTCCGGTGTAACGGCCTCCGGAAACAGACCGCCCCGGGAAAGCTCTCTTTTCAGATATTTCGGCTGGATCCCCCGCAGATATAATGCATGATAGGCACTTCTGTGCGCGTCCCGGTCCAGAAGGATCTCCCCTCCGGCGGATACGGCTCCGCAGATGGCCGTCAGGACCCCCGAGGATCCGCCCCCCACCAGAAAACAGGTCTCCTCCGCTCCGCAGAGCTGCGCCGCACGCTCCTGGGCAGCTTTCAGGATCCCCTCGGGCTCGTGCAGATTGTCAAAGCCCTCGATCTCCGTGATGTCCAGGGCAGCCAGTTCCTCCGGCAGCTCTCCGAACCCCCGGCGCTTATGCCCGGGCATGTGCAGAGGGATCAGGTCGGAATCCGCCAGCGCCTGCAGGCGTGAAAACAGGGATTCAGTTTCCGTCATTTCCGTTCTGGTCTGTTTTTCCATGTCCCTTGTAAATATGCAGGGTCTCCAGGAGGGATACCCATTTATCGGCCGCCAGGACCACCCATGCCTCTCTGCATCTGGGGGGGATCAGCGTCATGGGCCACATATGCCGGCGGATGATCTCCTTTTCCCGTTCCGTCAGTTCATATTCCGCCAGGGCGTTACGAAGCGCCACCTTCGGATGGTGGAATCCGTGGAGGGTCCCCGGGTCCTGTCCCTCCGGAATGTGCCAGTCATACAGAAAATAGTCATGCAAAAGAGCGCCCCGGATCAGCTCCCGTTCCTGCAGTTTGATGTGCAGTCTGTCCGCCAGATTGATGCTGGCCTTTGCCACATTGACGGAATGCTTGTAGACGGTCACCTCTCCGTGCTGCAGGTACTGCTTCATGGAGCGGAACCGTTCGGAGCGGAAAATATCCTCCCCGTGCCGCCGCATGCGCTCATGGATCTCATGCGCCCGCCGGTAGCCCCGTATCCATCTTCTCGCTTGTCGTTTGCTTCTTGCGCTCATATCAGCCTGATCTCAGGTAGTCGGTGCTGGTTCCGGCGCCGGTTCCGGTGCCGGGGCAGGTGCAGCTTCCCCTTCCGGTGCGGGAGCCGTCTGGGTCTCGTCGGTTTCGTCCGGGATCTCCGGGGGCGGTGCCACCGGGGCTACGGGCGTCTCCGTGTAGTAACACACCACCGGAAACCCTTTTTCCACATATTCATAGATCTCGGCAGCCCGCTTCAGGGGCAGGTTCACGCACCCGTGGGATCCGGAGGTCAGGAAGATCTTTCCCCCAAAGCTCCCCCGCCAGGTAGCGTCGTGCATGCCGATATTGCCGTTAAAGGGCATCCAGTAGTTCACATGCGAGACGTATCCTTCGCCCCGCAGATAGGTGTCCTTGGTCTTGTAGGTGATGCCGTAGAGCCCACCAGGCGTGGTATTGCCGTTGCTGACCTTGCCGGAGACACAGTCGCTCTCCACCACGATCTCTCCGTCCACGTACAGGTATACATGCTGGGCCGTCAGATCGATCTCAACATAAGAGTCACCGATATCACTCTTTCCCTTGGCATAGGCCCGGTAGGTAAAGACCGGTTCGCTGATCCCCGTTTTCCCCTCCCGGATATCCGAAAGGAGCTGGGCCGTGGTCTCATCCCGGTTGGTCCGCCATCCGTAGCCATTTCCCGGCACCTGGATGGTCTCTCCCTCCGTGGTGGTAAAGTCCCGCTTGCTGCCGAAGGTATTGTTCTTCTCAGCCTCCTGTGCGACGAATTCCGCCACAGCCTCTTCCTCCAGCTGCGGTCTGAAATTCTCGGAAAAGGTGATCCACTCGCTGACCTGCTTCGCGCCGATATGGACATCCTCTTTGTTCCACTCATAGACCAGATTGGTGGACACCCAGCGGTTGGCGGTCTCCAGATATCCCTGCAGCTTTGCATTCTCTGCGGTAACGGCCGGCTCCACATACACATCCGTCTCTTCCAGCCGAAGCTCATCCTTCCCTGCACCGGATACCGGGACTTCCCGAAGGATCGCCCGGAGCTTTTGCTTATTCACACTGTTCCCCACCGTGGCATCTACGATGGAATACCGCTCCGTGGCGGGATCGAAGTCGGAGATCCGGGCGTTTTCCGGATAGCTCATATTGTCGATGTGGAACACGTCCCAGGACATCACCGTCTTCACCAGATCCTCCCTGGAAAAAACGTAATTCGGCGTGATCCGGGCGAAGTGATCCCGAAATCCCAGACGGTACAGAGGCCAGAAATAGATATTCTGTCCGTTCAGGACCTGCGTGGTCTGATCCAGGGTGTCCACATAGGTGAGGCCGATGTCCTTCGCTCCCACGGATCCCAGGAAGGTGACGATGCCGTCCCGGTCCCTGCCGTAGACATCCATCTCGTATGCCTCTCCCTCCGCGTCCAGGATCCGGGTCACCTGTGCCGGGGTCATCCCCGACGCATTGACATCTCCGATCATGGTTCCGGGGAGAAAGAGCTCCCGGTAGCGGTTTGCCTCCCACAGATACGCACCGGCCAGGATCAGGACCGCTGCCATCAGGGATCCGATCAGGACACCCTTTAACCGGGATTTTCTCGTTCCTTTGGTTTCGTTCTCACTACTCATGACGCAAAAACCTCTAAAAGCAGGTAAATATTATATCATAGATTCCAATTGACTTGTAGGGGATACCCCTTTGCGGTGACAAAAAAAAGCATCTGCCTGTTGCAGATGCTCGTTGCGTGCCCAGAGCCGGAATCGAACCAGCGACACGAGGATTTTCAGTCCTCTG
>JAFYFY010000002.1 GCA_017543485.1 Lachnospiraceae bacterium
GTGCCGGCAAGACCACCATGATCAAGCTTTTGCTGCGGCTCTATGATCCCACGGAAGGGCGGATCACCTTAAACGGCACGGACATCCGCAGATTTCACCGGGAGGAGTATTACCGGCTCTTTTCCCCGGTATTTCAGAATGTGGAGATCTTTGCCTTTCTCATGTCGGAAAACATCGCCTTAAAGAGCAGTGCGGATCTGGACCATACAAAAGCCTATGCCTCCGCCATAGAGGCCGGTCTGGAGGAAAAACTCTCCAGCCTGGTCCGGGGGATCGACACGCCCCTGACCAATGTGGTGGAAGAGGACGGCATCGATCTCTCCGGCGGGGAAAAGCAGAAGCTGGCCCTGGCCAAAGCCCTGTATAAGGGTGCGAGAGTGGTGGTTCTGGATGAGCCCACCTCCGCGCTGGATGCCCTGGCGGAGCAGGCACTCTACAGCAGATTTGATGAGATGATCGGTGACAAATCCGCCGTTTATATCTCTCACAGACTGGCATCCACCAGGTTCTGCGACCGCATCGCCATGTTTGCGGACGGAGAGCTGGCGGAATACGGAACCCATGAGCAGCTCATGGAACAGGACGGTGCCTACGCCCGGATGTTCCGTGTCCAGGCTCAGTACTATCAGGAAGGAGGTGAGGGAGATGCCCGGGAACCTGCCTTCGAATGAGCTGTCCACACCGAAACGGATGCTGACGGTGATCCGGGTCCTCTTCGGGACTGCGGCGAAAAAGTACCCTTGTTTTTTCCTGATCCAGGGTCTGAAAACGCTCCTGGTATCCCTCCAGCCCTTCATCGGGATCCTGCTCTCACCCCTCATCGTGGACGAGATCGTGGGAGCGCGGGATGTCCGAAAGCTCACCATGTATGCGGGAGCCCTCATCATCGGCGAATTCATCGCGGGGATCTGCATCGACCGCTGCGGCACCTACCTGAGCAAGCATCAGGAACGGCTGTCCGCCTACTTTGACATCCTCATCGGAAAGCACTCCATGGAGCTGGATTTCCAGCTGACGGAGGACAAGGAAGCCCTGGAACAGCTGGAAAAAGCCCGCACCGGTATGAGCTGGTATTCCGGAGGCGTCTATGGCGTGGCGGAACAGGTCTTTGCCTTCTTCGGGAACGTGCTTGGCATCGCGGGATTTATTACGGTGATCGCGGCCCATGCGCCTTTGCTTCTTTTGGTTATGGCGGTGTATTGCCTGATCAATTTCCTCTTTGTCTCCAAAAACAACCGGATCAGCCTGGAGGCCTTTCAGAAGCTGTCGAAGGAAAACAGGCTCTTCGGATACTTTTCCTGGCATGTGGTGGATCCCCGCTTTGGCAAGGACATCCGTCTCTATGACGCAAAGAAGATGCTGCTGGATTCCTGGGAAAAGAACACGGATAAGACCAACGCGAACTGGAAGTGGCAGGCGGACAAAACCTTCCCCTTCAACATGGGATCGGATCTCACCTCCCTGGTGCGGAGCATCTTTGCCTACTTTTATGTGGCACTTCTGGCCATCCGAGGCTTTTACGGCGTCGGTACCTTCAGCCAGCTCATTGCAGCGGAAAGTGCGCTGGACCGGACCCTGGGGTCTCTGGCAGGGAATATCACAGAGCTCATCAAGCGGTGCAATTACGTCTATGAATATGTGCGGTTCATGAACTATCCCGCCGCACTTCCCAAGGGGGAAGCGCCCATCGCGAAACGTCCCCATGAGATCGAGTTCCGGCACGTTTCCTTCGCATATCCGAAGACGGAGCGAAAGATCCTGGACGATATCAGCATCACCATCAAAGCAGGAGAGCACCTGTCCATCGTGGGCCTGAACGGAGCGGGAAAGACCACCTTCATCAAGCTCCTGTGCAGGCTCTATGACCCCACGGAAGGGCAGATCCTGATGGATGGGATCGATATCCGGGAATATGATTACGATGCCTACATGGAGCAGTTTGCACCGGTATTCCAGGATTTCAAACTCTTTGCTTTTTCCCTGGAGGAAAATATCACCGTAAAGGCGAAGGAACCGGATACTTCCGGGGAGTCCCGGGATGAAAAGATCCCGCAGCTCATCAATCTGGTGGGGCTGCAGGAGATGGTCTCGAAATTAGAGCGTGGCACGGATACCAATCTGTTTAAATTCTTCGACGAGCAGGGCGTGGAGCCCTCGGGAGGAGAGCAGCAGAAGATTGCCATCGCCAGAGCCCTCTACAAGGATTCCCCCATCGTGATCCTGGACGAGCCCACCGCTGCCCTGGACCCCATGGCGGAGTATGAGATCTACCGACAGTTCCACACACTGGTGGGCGGAAAATCCGCCATCTATATCTCTCACAGGCTTTCCAGCTGCCGCTTCTGCGACCGCATCGCCGTCTTCTCGGAGGGAAAGGTAGCGGAATACGGCACCCACGACGAGCTGGTGAACCTTCCCCAGGGCATCTATGCCGAAATGTTCGAAGCCCAGGCCAAGTACTACCGATGACAGTGGGGGCGACTGTCATTCGTCCCGGAGAGCTTCCAGGAGTTTCTCATCGAATTTGGTATAGAAGCGTTCCGTGGTGGCGGGAGTCGCATGTCCCAGTGCGTGCTGCACCAGAGCCAGATCCCGGTATTTCAGATACAGTTTGGTACCGAAGGTCTTACGGAGCGCATGGGGCGTCACCTTTACGCTGGGAGGCAGAACAAAGCTCGCATATTCCTTTACGATCTGTTCCACCCGAAGGACGCTGATCCTGGTGCCCCGATTGGAGACAAAGAGGGGACCGTCCTCACGGCGTGTCTTTTCCGGATCCGTCTTGGTCAGAACGGGCCGTTCGTGCTCAATGTATTCCTGAAGGTCGGAGAGGACCGTACTGTTAAAATATACAAATTCCCGGTTTCCTTCCTTTCGAAGCACCAGAACCTTCTGCTCATTCTCATCCAGATCGAAGAGGTCGATCCCCACCAGCTCTGAGATTCGCAGTCCGGTACCCAGGAAAAGGGAGAGGATGGCGGTATCCCGATATTTCGTTTTTTCATGATATTTCTGCGCACGGGGAGACTTGGAATGCCCTGTGGCTGCTTCTTCTTTTAAGAGTGCCACCTCCCGGTCGGAGAGGACGATCTTTTCCTTTGCACGGGACTTAGGGTGCTCCACCAGGGCGGCAGGATTGTTCTTTAGCCGGTCCATTTTCTGAAAGTACTTATAAAATGCCCGGAGACTGGCCAGCTTTCTTTGCTTGCCGCTCTGGGAATTCCGGTAGATCCGCATTTCACCGGTCTCAAAGTCCGGCATCTGATACTTGTCCAGGTACATCATATAAGCACTGATATCCAAGGGTTTTAATTCATCCAGAAGGCTTAAGGGGACCTGTGAGATGCTTGGCGCATTCGACAGACCGGTGCTTACCAGGTAATAGAAAAAAATCCGGTAGTCCCAGGCGTAGGCCAATTTGGTCTTGGGCATATACTGATCGTTCTTGGCGGTAAAAAAATCCCTGCAATACGGCGGCAGCTCCGCACATACCTTCAAAAACTGATCCGTGATATCCGAACTTTGCATATTGATCCCTCCATAATTGGAAACACAGCATAATCCTTTACAAAAACGAATGACTTTTAACCTCAAAGAATGCTGAATTTCTGCGGTAATTTCGGTCAGAAGAGGAAAATACCGATCTATATTATTATGCTAAAGATAAGTTTAGCATAATAATATAGGTGTGTCAATTTAGATCAAATAGAAAACAGCCACCGCGCCGGACCGATTCGCCAAGAAAAACAGAAATCTTTTGTTCTTCGTGCGAATGATCCAGGCAGGTGGTATCACTTTAAATCTCTTATTTGAAGATCTCATCGGAATCCAGGATCACCGTAAAGGGTCCGTCATTTACCAGACTAACCTGCATATCGGCGCCAAAGCATCCGGTCTGCACCGGAAATCCGGACTCCCTGCACAGCTGAATGATGTGCTCATAAATAGGGATGGCCGTATCCGGACGCGCTGCATTGGTAAATCCCGGCCTGTTTCCGTGGCTGCAGTCCGCATACAGCGTAAACTGGCTCACCAGGAGCAATTCACCGCCCACTGCCTGCAGATCCAGATTGGTCTTGCCCGTGTCATCCTCAAAGATCCGGAGCTTCAGCATTTTGGACACCATTTTCTCGGCCAGTTCTATGCTGTCGGATGCAGAGATCCCGATGAGCACGGCATACCCTTTTCCGATGCCATGGACCTCCGGGGCTTCCTGAATGCTCTTCTCTCCGTCTGTTAATATTTTAACATTTGCGGATAATACCCGCTGGATCACGAACCTCATGTTATTTCCCCGAGATCACGATGCCGTCCACGGCGATATACGGCATCACGCTGCCTCCATCGCAGATCTGCTCCTTGGAGATGCCGCGGATATGGGCAAAGGCTTCTCCCAGATTGCCGTTGATCATGGTCTCCGTCACGGCCTTCGTCACCTTTCCGTTCTCAATGAGGAAGCTGTTTTTGGCAACGCCGGAAAATTCCCCGTTGGTGCCGGGCTGTCCGCCGGAGAAGCCGCCTACCAAAAGCCCCTTGTCCACGGAGGACACCAGTTCTTCAAAGGATTCGGTACCGGGCTCCACCACCAGATCCCATCCGGTATTTTTCGTCAGAGGTCTTCCGGTCTTGTTGGCTGCATACAGGTTCAACATATGGCAGTTCAGAACACCGTTTTCGATCACCGTCACGGGCTCCGTGAGATACCCGTCCTGGGTGGCTCTCTCTCCCATCACGATGCGCGCATCAAAGGGATCGAACTTCACCGTCAGCGAGTCGCTGCAGACCTTCTCTCCCACCTTGTTCAGCCACAGACTGGTCCCGTCGATGATGACGCCGGATGTGGCATAATTCTCCAGAAGCATGGACAGGAACTGGTTGCCGCATCCCGGGGTAAAGATCACGGTTCCCTCGAATTTGCCGGATACGGATTCCGGATTCAGGCTCTTTTGCACATCCTCCAGGTGCTTGCGCACATCCGACATCTCGATAAAGGGGGTATCCAGATCCCCGGTGCTGAATCCGACAAAGTCGATCCCCGTGGTCTGTTCTCCCTCCATGGCGCTGAATTCCAGACTGAAGGAATACTGACCGCCGATCCCTTCGAATTCGGTCCCGTTGGTATTTCTGGAGATCCAGTTCCAACGGTCAAAGGCCGCGATGGCAGCCATCACCCGAACCTTCGGATAGTCTCTGGCGATCAGGTCCAGTAGTTCTTTCGTCCGGTCCAGGAAACGGTCCAGATCCGGTTCGGTGACACCCTGCCGGAAGACTTTCTGCCCCTGATCCGGTCCGAAGTCGTGACAGGGGTCCTCCGGTGCGGACTCCGCCGCGGCGATGGCGTCTGCCACCAGCTTCCGGATGCCTTCCGGGGACAGGTCATTTCCGTTTGCGGCACCGTTTTTGGCGCCCAGAAAGACCGACACGGATCCGTTGTTGTTGAAGACCGTCCGCATCAGTTTAAAAGATCCGGTTTCCACATTCAGTTCCTGTTTTTCGGATGTAGACACCGTATAAGTGTATTTTTGAATCTTTGCTTCCTGTAATGCGGCATCAAATGCATCCGCAAGTGTTCTCAGTTCGCTCATCTGATCATCCTCTTTTCATCATCTCGATATCAAAAGCATTCCGTTTCGGTGTCACCTTCCGCCGATCATGATCTTACAGCGCATGCAGGGACCGCCCATTCCAACAGCCATGGGCTGCTTCTTACCGCAGAACCCGCTGGAGGACCATTGTACGGTGTCGGAGACCATATCCACGGTCTTTAACATCTCAAAGGCCACTCCCGTCACCGTAGTATCCAGAAGGGCTCTCCCCAGCTTTCCGTTTTTGATCTCATATCCGCAGGTGACGCCGAACATGAACTCACCGGTGAGGTCGGCTTGCCCGTTTCCGGAATCGATAAGATAATATCCATCCTCCACGGAGGCGATGAGTTCCTCCAGAGAGTTCTTCCCGGGAAGTACGCAGGTATTTCTCATCCGGATGAGGGGCTCGTCGCAGAATCTCCATCCTCTGGCATTACCGGTGGGCTGCATCCCGAACTGCTCCGCAGATTCTCTGTCATTCATATATCCCACAAGGATCCCGTCCCGGATCAGCACATCGTCGATGGCCTTTGTCCCCTCATCATCCAGATACACCGGCAGGGGCGCCGGCTTTCCTTCATAGGTATGTGCGAAATCCACAAGGCTCACCAGGTCGGAAGCAACCCTCTTTCCCAGGCTGGGCCCTGCCACACTGCCGCCACGGACCAGATCCGCTTCCACGGTATGTCCCACGGCCTCATGCGCCAGCATGCCGCCCATGAGCCCACCCAGGACTACGGTTTTATATCCTGCTTCCGCATACACGCCTTCCTTTTTATCCATGAGGCGCTTGTATAAAGCATCAATCTCCGAGTAAAGCTCCTCCGGATGTGCGAACTGATCCCCGAAGCATCCGTAACCGCCGAAGGCCTTGAAAAGCTCCACCGGTACGCCATCCTTCGTCTCGGAATTCAGCACTACATACAGGTAGCATCTGGGCGTCACCAGGTGTCCGCAGCAGGCATCGGAGGAATAGATGATTCGGTCCTGGGAATCCTCATAATAGGACACCACACGGCTGGACAGGTCCGGGTATTTGGATTCGATATAAGAATCCACGGTTTTGCAAAATTCCAGGATCTGCTTTTGCTTGGCGTCCTCGATGCCGCGATTGGTCTCGATGAGACCGCTGCAGGTAGACTTCGGAAGCGCCAGATCGATACCGGAATGTCCGGAGAGAAAAACCGCATTCTCCGTGGCCGCCTTCAACACCTTCTCAGCAGCTGCTCCCGAATAATCCGCCATGGATGCAAAGCCAAAGGTTCCGTTTTTGTTTACCCTGGCACTGACCCCCCGCTCTTCGCTGCGGGAATTCTGAACCACATTGCCCTTTAAGAGTACGACTCTGCGGGTGCGGTTTTCATGCCCCCTCAGCACGGTCTGCATTCCCTCGGCAAAGAGGCTTGTTTTGGAACCAATCAAATCCTGTAACATAACTCCCTCTTTCCGGATCCGTTGGATCCTGATGATATAAATACGAACGAACACCAAAGATCATTCTTCCGGTGTCTTTTTCTGCTTCCGCATTCGCTTCCTCACCGGTTTGTTCACCGGCAGCTCTTCATCCGGCAGATCCTCCAGCACACCGTCCCTGGAAATGTGATCCGCGTGGATATAAGGGTCTGTCTCCTCCGGATATCCCTTCTTGCGCAGCTTTCTGCGGACGGATTTTTTCATTCCGTTATAGAAGACAGCAAAGACCGGTACACCGATGACCATGCCGAAGACCCCGAAGAGCCCGCCGAAGAGCGTGATGGAAAAGATCACCCAAAAGCCCGCCAGTCCTGTAGAATTGGCCAGGATCTTCGGTCCCAGGAAATTCCCGTCAAACTGCTGCAGGATCAAGATGAAGATCAGGAAATACACCACATTCAGCGGATGCGCCGGCTCCACCAGGAAGATCAGGATGGCACTGGGAATGGCACCCATATAGGGTCCGAAGAAAGGGATGATGTTGGTGATCCCGATAAAGAGGCTCACCAGAGACGCATAGGGCGTCTGCATGATGGTGGTGCCGATAAAGCACAGCAGCCCGATGATGACGGAATCCACGATCTTCCCGGAGATGAACCCGATAAAGGTCTTGTGGGTATACTGCATGGCCGAGATGATGTCGTTGGCCGTACCTCTGGAAAAAACAGCAAAGGTGACCTTTTTCGCTCTCGCCACCATGCGCTCTTTTCCGCCCAGCACATAGATGGAAATGATAAAGCCGATGACGAAATTCCAGAGCCGTTTCAGAAATCCGATAAAGCCCTGGGACAGGATCCGCAGAAGATCCGCGCTCTTGGAAGAGATATTGTCATTGAACCAGGCGGAGATATCCTTGGAATACCGGTCCAGCAGATCCGTAACATAGTCCCCGGCCTCCGGGCGATCCTGCAGGAGCTTATTGATATACACCTCTCCGTTCTGGATATAGACATTGAAATTCCGGAGGAGGTTGCTGATGGAAGGAATGATGCGCCGCAGCATCATGGAGATCACCAGATACAGGGCAAACAGCGTCAGTGCCGCAGTGATGATGATGGAGATGGATCGGACGACAGCAGGCCGTTTTTCCTCCCGGAAGATCCGATGCTTTTCCGTAAAGGGAAGCAGGAATCTCCGTTCGATGAAATTCAATACGGGAGAAAGCAGATACGCGATGATGAGGCCCACAAAAACCGGCATCAGGATTGCTTTCAGTCGATGGAAACCGGTCATCAGATCCGATGTCCGGAAAAGAACATAATAAAAGAGCAGGCACGCTGCAAAGGTCAGAAATGCAGTGGCTCCGAATCCAAGATAAGTACTCCCCCGAAAGATGGCACTGGTCTTCTGCCGTCTGTGCTGCCTGGATTCCTCCTGTTCCGCAGTGCGCGGATCCAGTTCCCCGTTCTGGGCATCATAAATATAACCCGAGACTTCTTCAAAATGTACGGAAGAGCCGGATCCTTCCGTATTTTGCTTCTTTTCTTCGTTCGACATTCCCGTTCCCCTCACAGTGACTGCTCATCGCACCCACCAATAGCAATCCTATCATAAAATAAGGGGAAACGAAAGCAAAAACCGTTATTTCCGTTCGGTGGAATAATAAGGGACCAGCAGTACCGTCCCGGCTTTCAGATCCGCATCCTCCTCATAGATCCGGTTCATGGAAAGAACCTCCCTGCAGTAGCTCTCCGGGGATGCATAGTGCTGATCATCCATATACAGATCCGCGATACTCATCAGGTCCTCTCCGGCCCGAACGGTATGGATGGTGCTGTAGCGGTACCAGATCTGATCGGAAGTCTCGGTATGTGCCTGGCTTCGGATGGTTCGAAGGGAAACGGCGATGCCGAAGATCAGCAGAAAAGCTGCCAATGCCAGGACACACATCCTGCGGATCTGCATCCGTCGGATGGCCTCGCTTCTTCTGGCGCAGAAATAACGATATTCGGAATCGGACATCCTGCTGACGGAAACACCGTGATTCATCTGATAAACTGCGTTCATTTCTCCCGCTCCCTCTGATCTGTATCTTTCCAAAGCCTCTGTATCTCTTTCATGATCCTGTTCGAAATATTGTTCGGAACATTTGTTCTGTTTATGAGTATATCGAACACGCATTCGGTTGTCAAGAAAAATCGAACAGATTTTCGGAACAAATTTTCGCAAAAATATGTTTGCTTTTCCATGATCCTGTGTTATACTGATACAAACATACGTTTTGTGTTTTCAAAACAGGATAAAAGATCCTTTCTGATCATCAAAGATACGGAGGTACGCATATGCCCGGTAAGATCACCCTGAAACAGCAGCAGATCCTGGATTTTCTGAAAGAAGAGATCCTCGCCCGCGGGTTTCCGCCCACCGTCCGGGAGATCGGAGAAAAAGTCAATCTAAAATCCACCTCCTCCGTCTTCTCCCATCTGGAGACGCTGGAAAAGAAAGGGTATATCCGCCGTGACCCTTCCAAGCCCCGTGCCATCGAGATCTGCGACGATTCCTTCCAGATGGTCCGCACAGAGACGGCCAGCATCCCCGTTTACGGCAATGTTGCCGCAGGAGAGCCCCTTCTGGTGACGGAGAACATCGAAGAATACTTCCCCTTCCCCGCCAGTGAGCTGAAGGGCGGCGATACCTTCATGCTCCACATCAAGGGGGAATCCATGATCGGGGTTGGTATCTTTAACGGGGACCGGGTCATCGTCCGCTCCCAGAATACCGCCGAGAACGGGGACATCGTCGTGGCCATGATCGACGACTCCGCCACGGTGAAGACCTTCTACCGGGAGAACGGGCACATTCGCCTGCAGCCGGAAAATGACGCCCTGGATCCCATCATCGTCCCCGACTGCCAGATCCTGGGCAAGGTCTACGGCGTCATTCGGCTCTTCCGCTGATAACGCCCCTTCAGAGGACATGACAAAAAGGAAGGTTTCCGCACCACTTCGGAAGCCTTCCCTTTCTTTTTTTCGTTATTCTGATCTCTGCCGGATCTGCGCCCTCGCCA